>JAVBUU010000124.1:0-2545 GCA_031555005.1 Opitutales bacterium
AGCGAAAGAGCAACTTCGGCACTTATAACGCAAGTTACATTGATCAATTATTCGGTCAAAGCATGGCATTTCAATGCGGCCTCGGGGAAGTCATCGACGCCGGCAAAGCGAAGACCGCGCTCAATTCGATTTGGAAAAGCACTTTCGCGTTCGATCTGACGGAGTACCTGAAATACGTTCGCCCGCTCGGACGGCCCTATTATGTCGCCGGCGAAGGCGGCACGCTGATGTGCACGAATGCGAAAAACGAAGAGAATCCGTATCACGGCGGCAGCTGGACGCACGGCTATTTAAACGAGTGCATGACCGGCTTTGAGCACCAATACGCGTCGCACTTGATGTATGCCGGCGAAACGGAAAAGGCGCTCGCCGCGACGCGCGTGATTCACGACCGGTATAACGCCGCAAAACGCAATCCGTATAACGAAATCGAATGTTCCGATCACTACGCGCGGGCGATGGCGAGCTACGGCACGTTTATCGCGGCGTGCGGATTTGATTACGACGGGCCTGCCGGCAAGTTGGCGTTTTTGCCGAAGTTGACCGGTAAAAACGGCGCGTTTAAATCGGCGTTCACGGCGGCGGAAGGTTGGGGGACGTTTGAGCTCGCCGGCGACCGCGCGACGGTGACGCTCAAATACGGCAAACTGCGTTTGACGGAGCTTACGGTGAACGGAAAAACGACAAAGTTTGCGCCGGCACAAGAACTCTCCGCCGGCGAATCCGTCGAAGTGACGCTCAAATAAGTTTCGTTTCAGAAAAACAAAAAACCGCGAAATCAACGTCGCGGTTTTTTTGTTTCCGGCTTCGACGTAAAACCGAATTGACCTCCGGCCGAATTCCGGTGCATTTAAACAACTCGCTTTTATCCGCGAAAAAACAAATCCCCATGTCGAAAATTTCCATAAAAGACCTTGATCCGCGCGTGCAAAAACAATTGCAGGCCGCCGAACAGTCGCTTCGCACTAACCCGCGATACGCGGCCGAAATCGCGCAGGGCGTTCTTTCGCGACACCCGGAATGCGTTGATGTTCGCCGCTTGTTGCGCAAAGGGCAAAAACTGGCGATCGTCTCCTCCGGCGGCGGCGCATTGGGCAAACTTTTCGGCGGACTCTTCGGCGGCGTAAATCCGGCCAAAGATCCCGCTGGCGCAATGGCCGCCGCCGAAAAAACACTCGCAAAAAATCCCGTTGACGTTTCCGCGAACAAGCAACTTGCCGCCGCAGCCGAGAAACTCGGCTGGTTTGACACCGCGGCTTTTGCCCATGAGGAAATCGCCCTCGCCGAGCCCAAAAATGCCGCCGGTTACGTCGCTGCGTGCCGTGCGTATTTGCAGGCGTCCGATTTTGACAACGCCTTGCGCGTCGCCGACACCGCCTTGAAGCAGATCCCCGGCAACGGCGAACTCCATGATCTTGCGCGTCGCGCTTCGGTTGCCAAAACCATGCAGCAGGGGCAGTGGGAAAAAGAAGGCGATTACAAAGCAAAACTCAAAAACGACGAAGAAGCCCTCGCGCTCCAAAAAGCCGGCCGCGTCGTTCAAGACGCCGGCGACGCCGCAAGTGCCATTCCGGTGCTTGAAGAGAAAATTACCGCCGACCCCGAAAACGTAGATATTTACCGCGAACTCGTAAAAAATTACAACATCGTCGGCGAATACGAAAAAGCCATCGAAGCGCTTCAACGCGCGCGCAAGACGAATATCGGACGCGCCGACGCCGCCCTCGAACGACAGGAGAACGACCTCATTATCGCGAACATGAAACGCAAGGTCGAAGCGCTTTCAGCTCAACTCCAAGCCGCGCCGGACGACGCGGAATTGCGCGGACGGTATGAGTCGGAAAAAGCGGCGCAAGACGCGTTCAAACTGAAAAACGCGGCCACGCTTGTCGAGAAATACCCGAACGATTTCGGATATCGTTACGAGCTGGGCGTTCTTCTGCTCGCAGCGGGCAGAAACGACGAGGCGATCCAGCAACTTCAAGTTGCGCAACGCAGCCCGAAGAATCGCCACGGGGCGATGCTTTATCTGTCGCGCGCCTTTATTTCCGGCGGCAAATACGACCTCGCCGTGGACCAATTGCAGACGGCCAAGGGCGAAATCCAGGTCATGAATGACGTCAAAAAAGAACTCGTTTACGAACTCGGCACCGCGCTCGAAAAACTCGGAAAAGTCAAAGAGGCCGTGGACGAGTATAAAATCATTTACATGTCCGATGCCGCATTCCGGGACGTGGCGAAGAAGATTAATGCGTTTTACGAGGCAAAAAACTGAGTTTCGTTTTCGTAAAAAAACGCGCCTTCGAGCGCGTTTTTTTATAGCGCTTTCAAATAACATTGAGAGATTCTCAAAACGATCCGATCTCTAACAGGAGGACGCGGAGGTCGCAGAGGAGGTTCCTCCACGCTCTCCGTACCTCCCGGTCATTTTTTTAATATCCACAAGCCGCGCAATGTCTTTGTGGAATGCTAGATATAATATTTAACAAAGACATTGGGACATTTTGGCAATAAAGGAAAATTTGTTTTTAACCGAGGCGAGTTT
>JAVBUU010000126.1:0-7275 GCA_031555005.1 Opitutales bacterium
TCCGTTTCCGAAAGCTGGCTGTGCGTCGTGCTTGCCGGATGGATTGCGAGCGAACGCGTGTCGCCGATGTTCGCGACGTGCGAAAACATGTCGAGCGACTCGATGAATTTTTTGCCGGCTTCGAATCCGCCTTTGACGCCGAAACCGAGCAGGCCGCCGTATCCGTTTTTTAAATACTTTTTCGCGATCGCGTGATTGGGACTCGTTTTCAGTCCCGGATAATTCACCCACGCGACCTTGTCGTGCGCGGCGAGAAGCTCCGCGGTTTTTTGCGCATTTTCGCAAACGCGCGCCATGCGCAGTTGCAGCGTTTCAAGCCCGAGCAGCATCATGTAGGCGTTGAACGGCGAAACGCACGCGCCGATGTCGCGCAGGAGTTGCAGGCGCATTTTAAGAATGTAAGCGAGATTCGCGCCGCCGGCCAGCGCGAAGCTGCCGAAGGCGTCCCGGTGCACGATGCCGTGGTAGCTCGGGTCGGGCTGCGTGAAGCCGGGGAATTTTCCGCTTTTGCCCCAGTCGAAATTACCGCCGTCCACGACTACGCCGCAAATCGAGTTGCCGTGGCCGCCGATGTATTTCGTCGCCGAGTGAATGACGACGTTGGCACCGTGTTCGAACGGTCGGTTGAGCACCGGCGTGAGGCAGGTGTTGTCGATAATCAGCGGGATGCCGGCTTCTTTGGCGATGGCGGCGACTTCCTCGAACGGAAAAATGTTCAATGCCGGATTGCCGAGGCCTTCGCCGTAAAACGCTTTTGTGTTCGGGCGCAGGGCGCGCCGGAAGGCGTCCGGGTCTTGCGCGTCGACGAATGTCACCTCAATGCCGAGTTTGCGCAGCGTGTAATTAAAAAGATTGTAGGTGCCGCCGTAAAGTTGCGCGACGGAAACGATGTGGTCGCCGGCGCCGGCGATGTTCAGAATCGCATCGGTGATCGCGGACTGTCCGGACGAGTGGGCGAGCGCGCCGGAGCCGCCTTCGAGCGCGGCCATGCGTTGCTCGAAAACGTCCGTGGTCGGATTCATCAGACGCGTGTAAATATTGCCGAGTTCCTTTAACGAAAAGAGGTTTGCGGCGTGTGCTGTGTCGCGAAATTCGTAAGCGCTCGTTTGGTAAATCGGAACGGCGCACGCACCGGTGGTCGGATCCGGTTGTTGTCCGGCGTGAATGGCTTTGGTGCCGAGTCCTTGAAATTTCATAAAGCACCGAAGGTAGCGGGATTTTTTAAAAGTAAAATTAAAAGGAGAAATGCCGGCAGCGGATGCCGGAGGGATTTTTTCGATTTAAATAGAATTAAGTCGATTCGGGCCGAGTTATGGCGAAGAAAGAGCGCATGAAGAAAACGGCGGTTTTTCGCAAAGAGGTTTACTTTTCCGGTCGCGTGCAGGGTGTCGGATTTCGGGCGACGGCACTGGACGCGGCGCGCGGGTTCGAGGTTACCGGACGCGTGGAAAATTTGCCGGACGGGCGTGTGCGTTTGGTCGCCGAGGGCGAACAAACCGAAGCGGAGGCGTTTGTTGCCGAGGTTCACCGGCAAATGGCGTCGTATATTCGGAGTTCGGAGGCGGAAATTTTTACGGGCGAACGCCGGTTTAACGATTTTCAAATCGAACGTTTTTATTAAAATTGCCGTCAAAAATGAGTGATGTTTTTGCCATAACGATTTCCGGTTTGATAAAGGATTTTCACACCGGATTGCGCGGCGTGAAGTTACGCGCGGTCGACAATCTTTCGCTGAAAATTCCCGCCGGCACCATTTACGGACTGCTCGGGCCGAACGGTTCCGGCAAAAGCACGACGTTGAAGATTTTGCTCGGGCTGGTGTCGGCGACTGCCGGCGATTGCACGATTTTCGGCAAACCGGCCGGTTCGCCGGCGGCACGCGCGTCGGTCGGTTTTTTGCCGGAGGCGCCTTATTTTTACCGGCATTTGTCGGGGCGTGAGTTGGTGCGTTTTTACGCGCGTGTCGCCGGCGTGAATGCAAAAGAGTTGCCGGCGCGCGTCGAGGATGCGCTCGAACTTGTCGGCATGACGGATGCCGCCGACCGGCGCGTCGGCACGTATTCCAAAGGGATGTTACAGCGCATCGGCCTGGCGCAGGCGATTGTGCATGATCCGCAGCTCGTCATTTTGGACGAACCGACCGCCGGCGTCGACCCGCTCGGCGCGGCGGACATCGGCGAGATTTTGACCGCCATGCGCCGGCGCGGAAAAACAATCGTGTTGTGCTCGCACTTGCTCGGTCAAGTTGAGGAATTGTGTGATCGCGTGGCGATTTTGGACAAAGGGAAATTGATTCTTGAAGGCGCTGTTTCCGAGGTGCTGTCGCGACGCGAACAGCAGGTTTTAACGGTGGAGCGTTTTTCCGAAGCGGCGCGCGAGGCCGTTGCCGGCGCGCTTGCCGTTTCCGGTGCAAAATTGATTTCCGTCGAGCATCCGCGCATGACGCTCGAAAAATTTTTCGTTGAACGTCTCGCGCCGGAAAAAACAAAAACGGAGGAGAAATAAATGAACTCGCTTTCCCGCATTCGTTGGATTGCCGGCAACACGTTTGTCGAGGCGCTCCGGCAAAGATTTTTTGCGTTTCTGATTTTGCTTTGCGGCGTGCTTGCCGCATCAAGCCTCGCGTTGCGGTCTTTCCGCTTCGGGCAGTCAGAGCTGAAATTTATCGCCGATGCCGGCTTCGGCGTCCTGTTTTTGTTCGGATCGATTCTTGCGATCGTGATGACGGTGCAGTTGTTTTTTTCGGAATTGGACAACCGGACGGCGCTCACGCTGCTGGCGAAACCGGTGCGCCGGTTTGAGTTTTTATTCGGAAAATTTTTCGGCATTTGGGCGTTGCTCGGCGTTTTTACGCTGTTGATCGGGGCGATTGTCGCGGCATTGCTCGGTGCGCGCCTGCCGGAATTGAGCACCGCGGCCGAAGCGACGGGAACGCTGCCGCCGCATCTTGATTTCGGCGGCCTCGGCGTGTTTTTAATTTTGCAATGGTTGCGTCTCGGTGTGGCTGCCGGCGTTACGTTGCTCGTTTGCAGCTTTGCGCGGACATTTCTTTACGCCGTGATCGTTTCGACGTTGGCGGTGCTCGTTTGCCAGTTACAGTCGGTTGCGGTTGCGGCGTTTTCCGGCGAAGGGAATGCCGGTTGGGCGCGCGCGCTTGCCGGCGGCCTCGGGTGCGTGATTCCCGATTTACAGATCTTTGATCTCGGCGTGCCGCTCGTGCTTGATGTCAAGGGCGTTGCCGCCGCCGTTGTTTTTTCGGCGGCGGGTTACGGCGTCCTTTATGTGCCGGCGTTGTTGCTGCTTGCCGTGTTTCTCTTTTCCGATCGAGAGATTTAACCGATGAGCGACGGCGAAAATACGACGAAAAAGAAATACCTGCGGCGCATCGCCGGCGCGGTTTTGTTTTGCGTTGCCGGTGTCGTGATTTCGCCGGCCGGCAAAACCGCCGCGATTTGGCAGCGCGAAAATCAGCCGGTTTTGCATTCGGCGGACTTAACGGCCGCCATGGGGCAGGGCGTTTTGCTCGGCATGTTCGGCGGTTTGCGTTCGGTATTGGCGGACATCTCGTGGATTCGCGGTTACGCGAAAACGGAACATTATGACCTTGCGGGGTGCGAAACTGCGATGCGTCTGTCGATCACGCTTGATCCCGGGAATCCGTATTTCCGCCTGGTGGCGTCGGACGTTATTGCTTACGACTCGCCGTATTGGATTTTTTCGGAACGCGGCGGCCCGCTGTGGCGCAAGCGGCTCGATCCGGGCGTGCGGAAATACATTTACCGAGAACAGGCCGAGCGCGGCATGGCGTTACTGAAAGACGGCTCGCGGCAAATGCCGGAAAATCCGGATTTCTACGTCCGCATGGCGCAGCTTGTCGAAAACAAGTTCGGCGATGTCGCCGGCGCCGCCGAGTATTATCGGCAAGCCGCCGAGTGCCCGCGTCCGGCATGGTACGCGAGCGGCATTTACGTTAATTTTCTTTTTAAAAAATTAGGAAAAAAACGGGAAGCCGTCGCATGGTATCGCGACTACATCGCGCGCCTGGAAGCCGGTAATTTCGGAAAGAATCCGATGATCGACGGCGTAATCGGGTTTTCGAAAGAGCGTTTGAGCGAGATGGAAAAATCGCTTGCCGCCGAGAAGTAACGCCGGCGTCGCCGGACATGTTTTGCCGGATGACCGTTAAACAAATAAGGGCCGATTTTTGTGGGAACTTTGACGGTTTTTCTGTTTCACAACCAAACTTATGTCCCCGCGTATATCCTTCTTTCCTGCGGCGCTTTCGCTCGGTGCCGTTCTTTTTGCGGCAAATCTTGTTGCCGAACCGCAAGTGACCGGCAGCGCGACGCCGCCCGCCGAGCCGATGAGCGTTTGGTTCGAAGCGCCGGCGCGTTCGTTATCGAAACCGCGCGGGGCGATGACGAAAACCGGCACCAAAGATGCGGCGGCGGCACCGGCGCGCAAAATTGATTTTCTTCAGTCGTTGCCGGTCGGCAACGGGCGACTCGGCGCGATGGATTGCGGCGGCATTGAGCTTGAGCGCGTGATTTTGAACGAGTCCTCCGTTTGGTCCGGCGGCGATTACGACGGCAACATGCACGATGCTTACAAGAGCCTGCCGGAAATTCGAAAAAAACTTTTCGCCGGCGACATCCTCGACGCAAAGAAACTGCTCGATAAAAGTTTTCGGTGGGCCGACGGCACGAAACGTTATCACAACGACCAGTTCGGCTGCTACCAGACGCTCGGCGATTTGCTCGTGGTCGATACCGACGCCGGCAACGATGCCGAGGCGGTTTCGGATTACCGGCGCGATTTGAATTTGATGACCGGCGTGGTGACGACGACGTTTAAGCGCGGCGGCGTGACTTACACGCGCGAACTGTTTGCGTCGAAACCGGACGAGGCGATCGTGCTGCGTTTGCGCGCGGATAAGCCCGGCGCGCTTTCGTTTCGCGCGACTTTGGCGCGGCCGGCGCAGGCGGAAAACTTCACGGCGCGGCCGGGCGAAATTTTCGGCATGCGCGGGCAACTCACCTTCGATTTCGGCAAAGACGGCAAGGGCGTGTGCTATGCGGCGTTGCTCGGCGCGAATGTCGCCGGCGGCAAAAAGGCAGTCGGCAAAGACGGCATTAGCGTGACCGGCGCGAACGAGGCGACGCTGTTTCTGACGGCCGGCACCGATATGCATTCGCCGAAATTTTTGAAAACGGCCGAGGCGCAACTCGACGGTGTAATGAAAAAGCAGATACAGGACGTGCGGGACGCCGCCGCCGCCGATCACGGCGCATTGATGGCGCGCTGCCGGTTGGAATTGCCGGTGACGGATTCTTCGAAATTGCCGACGCCCGAGCGTTTGAAGCAAATGAAAAAGAGGCCGGATCCGGCGCTCGCCGCGCTTTATTTTCAATTCGGCCGGCACTTGCTTGTTTCGAGTTCGCGCGCCGATTCGCCGCTGCCGGCGAACTTGCAGGGTATTTGGGCTGAGGAGGTCAACACGCCGTGGCACGGCGACTTTCACAGCAACATCAACTTGCAAATGAATTACTGGCCGGCCGAGCCGACGAATTTGTCCGAGTGTCATTTGCCGCTCATCCGGCTCATTGACGCCGTGGCGAAGACCGGTGCCGTGACCGCAAAATCCTACTACAACGCGCCGGGCTGGATGTGTTATCACACGCAAAATCCGTGGGCGTTTTCCGGCCCGTCGAACACATCCGCCGGTGCCGGCTCGACCTGCGGCGGCTGGCTCGCGCAGCACATCCGGATGCACTACGACTACACGTTGGACGAAAAATTCCTGCGCGAAAATTATCCGCTCTTGCGCGGCGCGTCGGAGTTTTTCCTCGCCACGCTCACGCCGGAACCGAAGCACGGCCGGCTTGTGACGGCTCCGTCGAATTCGCCGGAAAACGGCTATGTTATTCCGGGCGGCAACAAAAGTTCGTCGCTCACTTACGGCGCGACTTACGACCAACAAATCATTCGCGATCTTTTTGAAAGCACGGCGAACGCGGCGCGTTTGTTGAAAACGGACGGCGATTTTGCCGCAAAACTCGACGCGGCTCGCGCCAAGCTCGCGCCCACGCGGCTCGGCACGGACGGGCGCATCATGGAGTGGATCGAGGAATACAAGGAAGTTGAGCCGCATCACCGGCATGTTTCGCATTTGTGGGGGTTGCATCCGGGCACGGAAATAAATCCGAATACGCCGGAACTCTTTGCCGGCGCGCGCAAATCGCTCGAAGCGCGCGGCGACGCGTCTACCGGTTGGTCGATGGCGTGGAAGGCGAATTTTTGGGCGCGCCTGCGCGACGGCGACCGGAGCGCAAAACTGCTTTCGTTGCTGATCGGCAACGGCGCGCCGAATCTGTTTTGCTTGCACCCGCCGTTCCAAATCGACGGAAACTTCGGCGGCACGGCGGCGATTTCGGAAATGTTGCTGCAAAGTCACGACGGCACGGTGACGCTGCTGCCGGCGTTGCCGAAAGCGTGGGCGAGTGCCGGCCGTGTTTCCGGCATGCGTGCGCGCGGCGATTTGACGGTGGATTTTTCCTGGAAAAACGGTGCGGTTGAATCGGTGAAAATCACCGGCAAGCCGGGCAAAGCGGTCGTGATTGTTGCCGGCGGCAAGCGCATTGAAAAAACAATTCCGTCGAGCGGAGTTTTGGAATTTACGTTGCCGGATCTTCCTTAAAGTTCGGCAGACTTTTTTCGCGAATGCCAAAAAAAACGCCGTTCTCGCGAACGGCGTTTTTTTTATCTTTCTTTCGAATCGAAATTAGTAGCGCTCTTCGTTGCTGAAGCCGCCGCGATCACCGCCGCGGTCGTTACCGCCGCCGAAGGAACGACGAGGACGGAAGCCGCCGCGATCGCCGCCGCCGAAGCCGCCGCGATCACCGCCGCCGAAGCCGCCGCGATCACCGCCGAAGGAACGACGGGGACGGAAGCCGCCGCGATCACCGCCGCGGTCGTTACCGCCGCCGAAGGAGCGACGCTCGGGGCGTTCGCCGGCAGGGCGTTCTTCGCGGGGACGCGCGATGTTAACTTTGAGCGGGCGTCCCATGAATTCTTGGCCTTCCGCGCCGTTAGCGGCGTTTTGGGCGTCTTCGGCCGTTGCCATCGTGACGAAAGCAAAGCCGCGGGCGCGGTTCGTGAAACGGTCACGCATGACCTCTACTTGCTGCACTGCGCCGAATTGGCTGAAGTACTGTTGCAAATCTTCTTCTGTCGCACCCCAGGCGAGGTTGCCGACGAATAACTTGTTATCCATTA
>JAVBUU010000068.1:0-6830 GCA_031555005.1 Opitutales bacterium
GCCGTTGGTGAAGGGCGGGCCGTCGTGCAAAATGAACGCCGGTTTGCCGGCATTGTGCTTTTGAATTCGCGCGTAGAGGTCGATTTTTTCCCGGTGCTTAATGCGTTCCGGCTCGCGGCCGGTGAGATTTGCGCGCATCGCGAAATCGGTGACGGGGAGGTTTAACGTATCTTTGAGTTCTACGGCCATTTCTAAAAAAGATGCGGGGAAGATGCGGTTGGCGGAAGGCGTGTCAAGCGTTGCGGCGGGCGCGAAAGTCGGAACAGAGTGCGGGATTCCGGCGCGTTTTTCCCGACAGCTTTTTTTTCTCCAAAAAATCTTTTGACAAGACCGGAGCCGGCACATTTCCTCCGCCCCTTTCCGCAAAATCATGCAGAAGACAAAAAAATCCATCGCCAAACGGTACAAGATTACCGGCAGCGGCAAAATTATGCGCCGTTCGCCGAATACTCGACACCTGTTGAGCGCGAAATCCACCAAATCGAAACGTCGCGGCGGCCAGGACAAACCGGTCGATGAAGGCTTTGTTAAAGCCATTCGCGCGGCGCTCCCGTTCAGTCACTAAGAAACGGATTCGATGTAACCGGCCAATCGGGTGAACTTTTAAGGCGACCCGCACGGCCAATTAAAAAAACATAACAGGAGAAACACAACATGCCTCGTGTCACCAACGGTCCCGCAACGCGCAAACGGCGCAATCGGGTTTTGCAACGCGCCAAGGGCTACTTTGGCAATAAATCGCGCCTTCCGCACCACGCTTCCGAAGCGGTGGATCGCGCCGAAAAATTCGCTTACCGCGATCGTCGAAACAAGAAACGCGAATTTCGTTCGCTCTGGATCGTGCGCATTAATGCCGCCTGCCGTCCGCTTGAAATCAGTTACAGTCGCTTGATGGCCGGGTTGAAAAAAGCCGGCATCGTGATGGATCGCAAGAATCTCAGTGAGCTCGCGATTAACGATGTCGCCGCTTTTACCGCGATTGTCGATCAAGCCAAGAAGGCGCTCGCGTAACCGCGATATCCTTTTCTTTCGAACAGCGAAACCGGCATCGAATGATGCCGGTTTTTTTGCGCGAAAAAAACGGCACCGGTTTTCCGGTGCCGTTTTTGTTTTTCGGAAAAAATCCGCCGTCGCGTGGGGATTTAACCGCCGGTCATGTTGCGGATCAATTCGATGAGCGGGAGGAACATTGCGATGACGATCGTGCCGACGACAACCGCGAGGAAGACGATCAGCAAGGGCTCGATGATTGACGTGAGCGAACTGACGTTGTTGTCGATTTCTTCGTCATAATTGTCGGCGACGCGGTTGAGCATTTCCGGTAATTGGCCGGTTTCTTCGCCGACTTGGATCATGCTCGTGACCATGGACGGGAATATTTTTGATTGTTCCAACGGAACGGAAAGCGATTCCCCGTCGCGGACGCGATCGTGAACCTTGGTGAGCGCTTCCGCCAAAACAACGTTGCTCATCGTGTCGCGGGTGATGGTGATGGCTTGCAAAATCGGGACGCCGGATGCCATCAGGGTGCCGAACGTGCGCGCAAACCGCGAGACGGCGACGATGGTGACGAATGTGCCGACTTTCGGTATTCGGAAGACGATTTTATCGACGGCTTTTTTGCCGGCTTTGCTCGAAAGAATGGCCTTGCCGCCGAAATAAAGCACGACAATCGCGATAATCGGGGTGTACCATTGTTCGGTGAGGATTTTGCTGATTTTGACGACTTGCTCGGTCAGCCACGGCATTTGCGCGCCTTTTTGATTTTCCAGCATCTTTTGGAATGAGGGCACGACATACACCATCAAGACGTAGACGATAACGATTGCGACCGTGACGACGACCGCCGGATAAACCATGGCGGATTTAACCTTTTTTTGCACTTTCAATGCCTTTTCGGCGAAGCGCGCAAGGCGGTCGAGCACCGTGTCCAGTACGCCGCCGGCCTCACCGGCTTTAATCATGTTAATGTAAAGGCGGTCGAAGAGTTTCGGGTATTGTTGCAAGGCGTCCGAAAGGTTTGTGCCCGATTGAACCTGTTCGCAAATACCGGCGAGCGCTTTTTGCAGGGCAGGGTTTTTTTCCTGTTTGTTCAAGATTTCGAGCGCGCGCAGAAGCGGTAATCCTGCTTGAAGCAATGTGGCGAGTTGGCGCGTAAAAAGAGTAATTGTCTCTTTGCCGACGCCGCCGCCGAAGGAGAAGCTTTTTGCACCCGCGGATTTTGCTTTGGTCGCTGCCGTGCCTGCCTCGGGGATGAGGCTCGTGACCATGAAGCGTTGGCCGGTGAGTTTTGCGCGCGCGTGTTCTTCAGTGGCGGCGTCGATGCGGCCGGAAACTTGTTTTCCGCCGGCATCGATTGCGGTGTATTTGTATTTGGCCATGGGGAGAGGGTAAGGAGGTTTGAAAATTAAAGTATCGAAACTTAACTGCGAGCTAAGAACAAAAAACTAAGAACGGATGTTGCGGTTTTTGCATTAAAAAAAGTTTTTTGCTTTTTCGTTTCGGGTTCGCCGTTACGTGTATTTGAGCACTTCTTCGATTGTGGTTAATCCGTCGAAGATACAGCGCAAGCCGTCGTCGCGAAGCGTGCGCATGCCGTTTTCGATGGCACTTTGTTTAAGAACGAGCGTCGGTGCTTTTTGCGTGATGAGGTCGCGGATGCGATCATTAATCATCATCAGTTCAAAGAGGCCTTGCCGGCCTTTGTAACCGCTGCGCGTGCATTCCGAACAGCCGCGCCCGTAGTAGAATTGTTTGTCGGCAATTTCAAGCGGATCGACTTCAAGGATATCGATGACGTCTTTTTTCGGTTCATAGGCGGTGCGGCAACTTTTGCAAATTTTGCGGAGGAGGCGTTGGCCGAGCACACCTTCGAGCGAGGATGAAATCAAATAAGGCTCCAATCCCATGTCAATGAGGCGGGTGACGGCACCGGGTGCGTCGTTGGTGTGGAGCGTGGAAAGCACGACGTGGCCGGTGAGCGAGGCCTGTACCGCGATTTGCGCGGTTTCCAAGTCACGAATTTCCCCGACCATGATGGTGTCCGGATCTTGCCGGAGGAAGGAGCGGAGCGCGGCTGCGAAGGTCAGTCCGACTTGGTGGTTAATCTGCACCTGCATGATGCCCTCGATTTCGTATTCGACGGGATCTTCGGCGGTGAGAATTTTTAGTTCCGGCACATTCACTTCGCGAAGCGCGGAGTAAAGTGTGGTCGTTTTGCCGGAGCCGGTCGGGCCGGTGACGATGAAGATACCGTTGGGGCGGTTCACGAGCGAGCGGATGCCTTCCATGATCTCTTCCTTCATGGAGAGCATGTTCAGGTCGAGATTCACGACGCCTTTGTCCAAAATACGAAGCACGACGGACTCTCCGAACTGCGTCGGAAGCGTGGATACGCGGACGTCAACCGGGCGTCCGCCGATGGTGGTCTTGATACGGCCGTCTTGCGGAATCCGGCGCTCGGCGATGTTCAGCGAAGACATGACCTTCACGCGCGCGATGACTGAACTGGCCAGGCTTTTCGGCGGCGGCGCCATTTCGTAAAGCGCGCCGTCAATGCGGTAGCGGATGCGAAATTGGGTTTCGAACGGTTCAAAGTGGATGTCGGAGGCCTTTGCTTTTACGGCTTCCTGCAAGACCAAGTCCACAAAGCGTATGATCGGGGCATTATTGGCACTCCCGGCGAGTTCGCTTTCGGACGCATTGTCGCCGACGCCGAGTCCTTCAATTTCGTGGAGGAAGTCCTCAAGCGACGAATTGAGGTCGCCGTAGGTGCGCACGATCAAATCGTGGATCAGGTCGGGGTCGTAGACGGCAAGTTCGATGTCGCGCTTCAGGATGAACGAAAGTTCGTCGACGATCGAGAAATTGAGCGGGTCTTTGGCGAGAAAAACGAGTTTGTTCGGGTCGACCTTGTAGGGGACAATGTTGTATTTGTGCGCCTGCTCGGGTTTAAGAAAGCGAATGAGATCTTCCGAAATTTCCGCGGGGGCGACGGGGACGAATTCCGTGTTGAGGTGCCGTGCCATTGCTTCAAGCAACATCGGCCTTTCGACGAGTCCGGAATCGGTAAGGGAGTCGGCAAAGGATTTTCCGGTTTGCATGTGCGCGTCCCAAATCTCTTGGACTTGCGCTTCGTCGAGGAGGTTTGCCTCAGTTACGATGTCTCGGATTGTCTCGTTGTGGTCTTCAAACATGGCTTTGCGTGGGGCGGGGGCGGAAGAAAGGTGGAAAATGAAAATTAACGCGTTATTTTCACTTTTGGGCGCATGTCGTCGGTATCTTGCGCGTATCGGATCTTTTGGACGGGGTGAATATCGCCGGCTATCCGTAATGACGGCGGGCGCCCGACATGGATGTGCAAGTCCGAGGCGTTTTCCTGAATAATCAAGTCCAAGAGCGCATTTATGTCATAATTCATAGGAGCGGGCTTGGTTATTCGATGATGGAAACCGTGGCGCCGAGCACTTCGTCAATGGTGGTAACCCCGGCTGCGATTTTGCGAATGCCGTCCTCGCGCATGGTGCGCATGCCCAAATCGCGGCAACGCCGGCGCAGTTCGACGAGTGTTGCGGCATTGTAAATCATTTCCTGGATTTCTTCTTTGACGACGAACATTTCGAAAATGCCGCGCCGGCCTTTGTAACCGATGTTGTTGCATTTCGGGCAACCGGCGCCTTTCATGAAGGTGGCGTTGGCTGCTTCGCGTTCCGTCATGCCGATGGAGGCAAGTTCTTTTGCCGTGGGCATGTGTGCTTCGGCACAATTCGGGCAAATTCGGCGAACGAGACGTTGCGCGAGGACGCCCCGCAACGAGGCCGATACCAAGAACGGTTTTACACCGATGTCGACGAGGCGCGTTACGGCGCTCGGCGCGTCGTTGGTGTGCAGTGTCGAAAACACCATGTGGCCGGTGAGTGAGGCGTTGACGGCGATTTCGGCCGTTTCCAAGTCGCGAATTTCCCCGATCATGATGATGTTCGGGGCTTGCCGGAGCATTGAGCGAAGGGCGGCGGCGAATGTCATTCCGACTTCGCGGCGCACTTGCACCTGATTGATGCCGATCATCTGATACTCGACCGGATCTTCGACGGTGATGATTTTCCGGTCGGGTTTGTTGATGTAATTGAGCGCGGCGTAAAGGGTCGTGGATTTGCCGGAACCGGTCGGGCCGGTGACGAGGAAGATCCCGTCCGACATGCCTGCAAGGTGCTGGAAATTGGCTTGATCGTCCGCAAAGAAACCGAGTTCCGGCAAGCCGAGCCGAAGGCCTTCTTTGTCGAGAATACGCATGACGATGCTTTCGCCGTAAACGGTCGGTAACACGGAGACGCGCAAGTCGATTTCTTTGTCTCCGGCACGCACTTGAATGCGCCCGTCCTGGGGGATGCGTTTTTCGGCGAGGCTGACTTCCGCCATCAGTTTGAGGCGGGAAATGATTGCGGCTTGCAGGCGTTTCGGCGGGTTTTCGACTTCTTGAAGGACGCCGTCGATGCGGTAGCGGACACGGAAACGTTTTTCAAGCGGTTCCAAGTGGATGTCCGACGCGCGGCGTTTAATCGCCTCGGTCATGAGCAGGTTGACGTAGCGAATGATCGGTGCGTCTTCTTCCTTGGTGCCGGATTCACTGCCGTCCGGGAGGTCGAGTTTTACACTGCCTCCTTCATTTTTATCGTCGCCGAAAATCTCGTTAAAGGCGTTGTTTTCCGGGCCGTTCCCGTAGTGCAGTTTGATTGCGTTTTTCAGCGCTTCAAACGGTGCCAGACGCGTGTTAATCGTTACTTTTAACAGACGGGAAAGTTCGTCAATCGTTTCCGTGTTAAGCGGATCCGCAATGATTAGTTCGAGCTCTGAGCCGTGCAGCTCCGTCGGCAGGACTGTGTGGCGTTCGGCGAGTTCTTTGCCGACGAAATCGAGCACGGCGGACATCGGTTTCAGCGAATCGACGTCGACAACTTCCATGTCGAACTCATGGCCGAGTGCTTCCGCGATCTGTTTTTCCGTGACAAGTTTTTTGTCGAGCAGTTTGTCGAGAATCGCCGAATGCGTTGCGGCGGCACCTTCTTCGCCGATTTCCGTTGCGGCGGCTTGAACCGCTTCCGCGGAAACGAGACCGTTTGATTCGATCAGTTGTAAGACGTAGTCGTCGGCTGAGGTCACGAGGGTTTTCTCCTGTTCCGGGGCGGGGTGTTATGCGAAAAGCGGGGTGTTCCGGCAACTGTCATCGCGCCAGCGTCACAAGAAATTCCGCGTTTGTTTTCGTTTTCTTGAGCCGTTGGATGAGCTGCTCCATAGCTTCGACGGACGGTACGCCTTTCATCGCGCGGCGCAACGAATAAATTTTGTTCATTTCGTCCGGATGATAGAGGAGTTCTTCTTTGCGCGTGCCGGAGCGTTCGAAGCTGATTGCCGGGAAAATGCGCTTGTTCGACAAGTCGCGGTCGAGGTCGAGCTCCATGTTGCCGGTGCCTTTGAATTCCTCGAAAATCACTTCGTCCATTTTGCTGCCGGTGTCGATGAGCGCCGTGCCGAGAATCGTCAAACTGCCGGCGCCTTCGATGTTGCGCGCGGAACCAAAAAACCGTTTCGGCTTGGAGAGCGCGTTGGACTCGACGCCGCCGGAGAGAATCTTGCCGGTGCTCGGTTGCGTCGTGTTGTAGGCGCGTGCGAGGCGCGTGATCGAGTCGAGCAAAATCACGACATGCCGGCCGCCTTCCACCATGCGGCGCGCGCGCTCGATGACCATTTCCGCCGCGTGAACGTGGCTCTCGGCGTTTTCGTCGAACGTGGAGCTGACGATTTCCGCCGCTTTCACTTGCCGGCGGAAGTCC
>JAVBUU010000002.1:0-3161 GCA_031555005.1 Opitutales bacterium
GTTGCGTCGTTCGCCGGCGATTTTCCGGAAAACGTCAGAAAAAGTTCGCCGGCGGTTTGGTGGCTGAACGGCAGTCCGCCGATGGAAAACGTCGGCATCAATTCGTCGTTCGCCTTGGCGATTTCGCCGGCGTAAATGTAACCGCGGATGCGTTTCAAGTCCGCCGGCGTGCCCTTGGAATGCGATTCGGCGCGCCCGGCCCAGAGCGAGACTTCGTTGAGCTGGATGCGTTCGGTGCCGGTTTTGCCGAAGACCATCGCGCCGAGGCGGCCGTTGCCGAGCGGCAGGGCGTCCGTCCATTCCTTCGCCGGCGTTTTATACCAAAGGGCGTGGGCGGATTCCGCTTCCTCGGCGGCTTGCGCGGGAAGCATTGCCGACAAGGCGAGTGCCGGAATGAGGAAAAGTGTTTTTGGTTTTGTTAAATTAACAAAGGCGCGAAAGGGTGTTTTCATAATGAACGGTGTTCGGGGTGAGTTTGTTTTTTTGGAGAAAAGTTCCGGGCGCGGATTGTGTCGATAAAAGCAAGGAGCAGGGATTCTTGTTTCGCAACGTATCTTGACGCAAGCGGCTTCCGTTCCGACTTTCGCGCAATCCGGAGCCGAATGTAGTCCGGCGAGCGAGCGTGTTCGGAGCCGGGATGCGGTCGCGCGCGGCAATCTACCCCTCGGTAAATTCTTTTCTTTCGAGCAAGCCGCCGCGTCCGAGCAACGGAACGGCTTCCGCATTGTATCCCGCGATCGGGTATGCTTTGTTGGTTCGGCAGGCAACAAAGGTTTTACGGATGCTTTCGTTTCCGTATTCTTTTGCGAAAACGGGAATTGGTTTCAACGCGTTCGCGTCGATTTGCGCGGCGGTTTTGCATTCGACGGCAAAGAATTGTTCCGGGGCCGTTTCGAACAATAAGTCGATTTCATGCCCGTCCGCCGTGCGCCAATATCACTGAGAAATGCTGTATTTTTTATCGGCAGAAACTCGCGCTAAAAGAAAACCGCGCTATTTCTCAATCATTACCGGCGCAGTTTTCATGTCGGTGAAATAAGAGACCGAAAGCGTGAACTCCGGCGTCGTCGGAGCTGTTTCGAATAAATAGGCGGTTTCGTTGTTCATGCTTTGGTACCCGACTTGCTTAATCTTTTTGCTGCCGGCTTCGATCGCAATTTCGGTGATAAGACTCCGGTCGCCGGTCATGACAATGCCGAAGCTGTTTTGAGCTTTTTCGGCGACGGAAAATGTGAGCGCGCCGGCTTTTTGCGCGTTGTTTTTCCCGGTTGTTTTAAAGGTGAATTTTTTGTTTCGGGGTTAACGGGAAACAAGGCGCTTTTACTTCAGCACCGGCACGCCGGCGGCTTGCGCCGCTTTCGCGAGCGCCTTGTCGGCTGTTGCCAGCGTAGCGCCTTTGCGCATCGCAAGTTCCAAGTATGCCGCATCGTAAACCGTCAAGCCGTATTGCCGTGCCAATGCCGTTGTTGCGCCGGCAACGCGCCGCGCCGGAGCGTCATCAATTGTTATCGGCAGCGAGAAAATCAAATCCTGCGCTTCCGTTATGTCGGATTGCGACGCGCGCTTGCGTCGCTCCGCCATAATCAGCCCGTTGCCGACTTCCGCGCTCCAATGTGCCGGCACGCATGCGGCAACGCCGGTTTCCAATGCGCCGAATGCTTTTAACGCCAAAGCACCTTGCTCATCTTTTAAAACAAACCCGAGCGCGATGCTTCCGTCGATTACGAGCATTTTCATAAAGGATTAAATACGCCGTCCGGCATTAATGAGGTCACGCGTTGTTTCGCCTTTCGGTAACGCCAGCCGCATGCGCAACGCGCGCAGCCGGGCGAAGACGGAAAAATCCGGTTCATCCGTAGCCGGCGATAAACGTGCCACGCGCTTGGCGTGACGCGTTATGACGACTTCTTTCCCGTGCGACACTAAATCCAAGAGCTCCGGCAAATGCGTTTTTGCTTCATAAACGCCGACTGTTTTTATCGAAATCATAGTGGTCTGAAAAGTTGGTCTGATTTTTGCTGATGTCAAATACGCGGGAGAGGTGCCGTGTACTCGTGCTCGTATGCGCCGGCGAGTTTCCGGTGCGAAGCCTCTACGCGAGATGCGCGATAAATTCTTTTCCGGCGACGCGCACCGGCGCGTGGATTCCTTTTTGCAAATACGCGTGCGCAGCGCCGACGGCGTCCGGCAAAGTTTTGCCGAGCGCTAATTGCGCCGCAATCGCCGCCGCCAAGGTGCAACCGCTGCCGTGTGTATCCGTTTTTTCACGACGCGCGGCCTCGAAAATTTTTGTCGTTTCGTCCGGCAGCGCGAGGACGTCGTAAAGCGTTTCCGTGCCGGCGTGACCGCCTTTTAACAGCAGCGGGCGTCCGAGTCGTTGCGCGAGCCGGAGCGCGTCGGCGGTCATCGCCGGCGGATTTCCGGCGGGGCGCGAGCCGAGCAAAATCGCGGCTTCGTCGAGATTCGGCGTTATCAGCGTCGCGAGCGGAATCAGTTCTTTGCGCAGTGCGGAAATCGCGTTTTCTTCGAGCAGGCGCGCGCCGCTCGATGCGACCATAACGGGGTCGAGCACGAAGGGCGTTGCGGGGTTTTCGCGGATAAATGCGGCGACGTTTTTGATGATTCCGGCGTTGAGGAGCATGCCGGTCTTTATTGCGGAAAGTTTGAAAAACCGCGCGACTTGCCGGGCTTGTTCGAGGACGAATTCCGGCGCGACGGGAAATAATCCGGTGACGCCGGCGGGGTTTTGCGCGGTGAGGCACGTGATCGCCGTTGCGCCGTAAACGCCGGCGGCGGCGAAGCTGAGCAGGTCGGCTTGGATGCCGGCGCCGCCGCCGGAATCGGATCCGGCAATGGTGAGGGCAACGGGAAGGGAGGCGGTCATTGTTTTGCGTGTCGCGCGGTTGTCGTTTGTGCAGCCGGGGCTTTGTGAGTTATTGCGGGCGCGCAATCAAGAATGGTTGCGTTAGGCTATTTCTTTCCGGCGATTTCGTCCAGTTCCGCCCAGCGCGCGTAGGCTGCCGGCAGCTCTGTTTCGATTTCGTGCAGGCGCGTTTGGACGGTTTTTACGGCGGCTGCGTCGCGGTAAATTTCCGGCGAAACGAGTTTTTCCGTCAGCTCGGTTTGCTCGGTTTCGAGGGCTTCGATTTTTGCCGGCAGTT
>JAVBUU010000087.1:0-6671 GCA_031555005.1 Opitutales bacterium
CTGAAGTACTGTTGCAAATCTTCTTCTGTCGCACCCCAGGCGAGGTTGCCGACGAATAACTTGTTATCCATTATAACTGACTTTTGTTGAAGTTCACTCGTTTGTTTCCGACCGTCGGATTTCAAATTGTCGGCAGACGAATCTGTCGGGCACTTTACCAAATTTGCGAACAGCTCTTTTCGAGCCGCCGTGGAAGAAGGCGGTTAATTTGTGCTTAGGCAACCGAAAAATAAGGATTTTTCCGGGGCTTGCGCAAAAAAAATCCCGTTGCCGGAGCAAAGGGATTTTTCAAAGGCAGAAATATCCGCCGCTTTGACTAGGCGTCCGGCTTCGTTTTCGGGAGGCCGGTCACTTTTTGACCTTTGAAGACGCCGCGCTTTCTGAGCAGGTCGACACGTTCAAAACGTTTGAGAACGGTGCGGTTCGAGGAGGAGGCCGAGGAGCCGGATTTGAAGCTGTTGTGCTGGGACATGGTGCGGACTTTTAAAGTTTGAGCGGCGGAAGAAACGCGAGTTCCGGCAAAGCGCAACGCTTTTTTTCGTTTCCTTTTTCCCTTTCTAAACGCCGGTTTTGAATTTTGTATGCGCGCATGGCTGGATTGTTTCATTTTTTCTTCGGTAATGACGATTATCTCGTCGATCGCGCGGCGCGCGAGTGTTTCGAGCGTTTGGCAAAAAATGCCGGTGACGATTTTTCGCGCGAGATAATCGACGCCGGCGCATTGCGTGTCGGCGATGTCGAGGAGTCGCTCGGGCAATTCGTTTCGGCGGTGCAGACGTTGTCGTTGTTCGGCGAAAAAAAATATGTCTGGTTGCGCGGCATGACGTGGTTGGCGGATTCGGTGCTCGGTCGCGCCGAAGGGACGAAGGCGTGCTTGGCGCAATTGCAGGCGACGCTCGACGGGCTGACGCCGGAGTCTGCGGAAGTCGTGATCAGCGCGAGTCCGGCGGACGGGCGGACGCGTGAAACGAAGTGGCTGGAGAAAAACGGCAACTCGCAAAAAATCTCAATCGACGGCAAAAATCCGGAAGTGCTTGCCGGCATGATTGCGCAGGAATGCGAATCGCTCGGCGTGCGGCTTTCGCACGAGGCGCGTGAGGCGTTGATCGGGAAGGTCGCCGGCAATTCGCGATTGATTTTGGAAGAGCTGCGCAAGCTCGCCTGCTATGTCGGCGAGGGCGGCGGCGAGATTACGCCGGACATGATTCTGCGTCTGGTGCCGAACTTCGGCGAGGGTGATTTTTTCGAACCGGTCGAAGCGTTTTTTTCCGGCAATATTGAGTGGGCGTTGGATGCGTTACGGCGTTTTTTTTATCACGAACCGGATGCCGGACGCGGGATTTTATCGCAGCTCCAAAACAGAAACCGGCTGCTGATTCAGATCGGCGCCTACTCCGGCGCGAAGATGAGTTTTAAGGCAGCGGCGGCGAATTTCGAAAAATATTTTCCCGGCACCGGCGAGAAATCGCCGCTGAATGTTTTTTCGCAAAACGAGTGGTATGTCGGCAACAAAGTTGCGCCGGCGGCGCGTCTGTTTTCGCTGCCCGATTTAATCGACAATCAATTCGCGTTTGTCGGGGCGTTTGAGGAAATTCTTTCGCGTCCGAATGAGCAGGAGAGCGTGATGCGCGAATTGTTCGTACGTTGTTTGAGCGGGCGAAGGTGACGCAAAAAAGCCCCGCGTTTCGGCGGGGCTTTTTTTGAAAAACAGGTTTTTGCGACCGGCGTTTCGTAAATTAACCGCGACGGCGGTTGAATTTGTTTTGGAATTTTTCGACGCGGCCGGCGCTGTCGACGAAGCGTTTTTCGCCGGTGTAAGCCGGGTGGGAGTCTGCGGTGACTTCGCGGGCGAACACGAAGTATTCGACGCCGTCGATGGTTTCTTTTTCCTTGGAACGGAGCGTGGAACGCGTCAGGAATTTGCGACCGGTCGAAACGTCACGGAAGCAAACGGGAAAATACTCGGGATGGACTTCTTTTTTCACGGGTGGAAAAGGTTGGCGGTTTTACGGAATTAACCTTGGCGGGCTTTGTAGCGCGGGTGTGTCTTGTTGATCACGTAAACGCGACCTTTGCGACGCACGACCTGGCAATTCGGGTGGCGTTTTTTCAAGGATTTGAGTGACGGGCTGACTTTCATGGTCGTGTGGTTTTCTGTTGAAATTCGTTTAAAAGAGGCGGGAAGAAAAGCGGGGTGCCCCGATGTGTCAACGGGAATTTTTATAATTCGGCGTCGACGGGAATTTTCAGAATAGTTTGTCGAGAGTCTCGCAATTCCGCAGATTGTGCCCGCGCCGGGAAACTTCCGGTCTGCCGGAACAGTATATTGCGACTTATTCCAAAAACCGACTGCGCGTTCCGGGATTATTTTCCGGCAGTGTTTCCGGGCGGGGGCGTGTTTTTATTTCAGAAACGGCTTTACGATTTTTTTTCTTCAGCATCATTGCGTAAAAATTCTCTTTCATTTTTTCCGGTGAAAAAAACAGCATCCGTTCAAAACTGGTCTCCGCGCGAGGCTGAAGAATATTATGGTTTCCGACGCTGGGGCGCCGGCGATTTTACGGTGGATGACACCGGAAGCCTTTGCGTGCATCCGCTCGGCGACCAGCGGAAAATCCGCATTACGGATATTATTCGCGAGGCCGGCGAAATGGGGATCCGCCCCCCGCTGACGATTCGCGTGCAAGACATGTTGCGCCGACGCGTGGTGAAATTGAACGAGGCTTTCTGCTCCGCAATTAAGGAGGAAGGTTACGACGGCCGTTATCGCGGCGTTTTCCCGACAAAGGTGAATCAACTCCGCGAGGTCGTTGAGGAAATTCTCGATGCCGGCGAAAAATACGACTACGGGCTCGAAGCGGGCAGCAAACCGGAATTGATTATTTCGCTGGCGCTTCTCGAAAATAAAAACGCGCTCCTCGTCTGCAACGGTTATAAGGATGACGAATATATCCGGCTCGCGCTCATGGGGCGGCGCATCGGGAAGCAAACGATTATCGTTATTGAGCAAACTTCGGAATTGGACGCGATTATCCGCATCGCGAAGGAAATGGGCGTGCAGCCGCAAATCGGCTTGCGCGTAAAATTGACCACGACCGGCGAGGGCAAGTGGGCGGAGTCCACCGGCGAAAACGCCAAATTCGGACTCACTTCCGGCGAAATCATGTCCGTGGTGCGAAAGCTCAAACGCGCCCGTATGACGGATTCGTTGCGCCTGTTGCATTTTCACATCGGCTCGCAGGTGCCGAACATCAGCACGATAAAAAAGGCAGTTGTCGAGGCGGCGCGTTTTTACTGCGAGCTCGTCCGGCTCGGTTTCCCGATGGGGATTTTGGATGTCGGCGGCGGTTTGGGAATTGATTACGACGGCAGCCGGAGCAATTACGAAAGCTCCATGAATTACAACATGGAGGTGTATGCGCGCGACGTGGTTTCCAACATCAAAACCGTTTGCGGGCAATGCGGCATCGCCGTGCCGGACATCACCTCCGAAAGCGGACGCGCGATTGTCGCGCCGCATTCCATTTTGATTTTCGAAGCCGTGGATCGCATCGTGCGCGACGCGAACGAGCCGACGGCGCTCAAAGGCAAGCGCAATCCGATAATCAAAGACCTGGAAGACATTTTAAAAAATCCGACGCGCTATGAGCCGCTTGAGCGTTACCACGACGCGAAGCAAAAAAAAGAAGAGGGGCTTTCGCTTTTCAATCTCGGCTATTTGCAGCTCGAAGAACGCGCGGAAATCGACCGGCTGTATTGGCAGATTTGCCGGGATATTCGTGAGCGCCTTCCTTTGAACGGCGAAGTGCCGGATGAGCTCGGCGAACTCGACAAGCTGCTTGCCGAGCAATACGTCTGCAATTTCTCGGTGTTTCAATCCTTGCTCGACCACTGGGCGTTGGATCAACTTTTCCCCATCGCGCCGGTGCACCGGCTCACGGAAAAGCCGACCGTGCCGGCGACGCTCGTGGACATCACCTGCGACAGCGACGGTAAAGTCTCGGCGTTCATCGATCTCGAAGACATCAAGCAGACGCTTGACCTTCATCCGATTCAACCAGGCAAACCGTATTACCTCGGCGCGTTTTTGGTCGGCGCGTATCAGGACATCATGGGCGATTTGCACAATCTCTTCGGACGCGTCGGCGAGGCGCACGTTTTCCTGGAAGACGACGAAGAAGACGGTTTTTACATCGAAGAAACGCTCAACGGTTACAGCATCGACCGCATTCTCGGCATGATTCAATACAACGCCGAAGACCTTTGCCGGATGTTGAAGCGCCAAATCGACCGCGCCACCAAAGCCGACGAGGTAAGACCGCGCGAAGGCGTCGCGATGTTGGAAATGTATGAGCGGCTGATTCAGGGAAAGACATACCTGATTCCGCGCCGGAAAAACGGCGAAAAACGAAAAGGGTAAATCCGCGCCATCACGCCCGGGCGTGAGATTTATCCGGCGAAAAAATTGCTTCTTGCGCCGCCGGCGTTCGTTCCGGATAAGTGAGCAAATGTCCATTGAGGCGCAGGCTGCTTTGCAAAAATATTTCGGGTTTCCGGCATTCCGGGAACCGCAGGGGTTGATTGTGGACACGATTGTCGCAGGCAAAGACACGCTCGTCATCATGCCGACCGGCGGCGGTAAATCGCTTTGTTATCAGTTGCCGGCGCTGCTGTTGCCGGGTGTGACCGTGGTCGTTTCGCCGCTCATCGCGTTGATGAAAGATCAGGTCGATGCGTTGCGTGCGCGCGGCATTGCCGCCGGCATGATCAACAGCTCGCAGACGCCGGACGAACAGCGCGAAGTTTTCGGGCAAATTCGCGCCGGCGAAATCAAGTTGGTTTACATCGCGCCGGAGCGTTTTCGCAGTAATTACTTTTTGGATACACTGGCAACGGCGACGGTCTCGCTCTTCGCGATCGACGAAGCGCACTGCCTTTCGCAATGGGGGCACGATTTCCGGCCGGATTATTTACGGCTCGGCGACGCGCTCGAGCGCCTACGCCGGCCGCCGACCGTTGCGCTCACGGCCACGGCGACGCCGGAGGTGCGCGACGACATTGTCAAGCATCTCAAACTGCGCGAGCCGACGACGTTTATTTCCGGTTTTGCGCGGAAGAATTTGACCTTTGCCGTGAATCAAATCGCGCCGGATTCGCGCGGCGAAGACTCGCTGCAAAATGCGAAAATCGCGCGCATTAAAGCACTCGTGCGCGAATTCGGCACCGGCATCGTTTACTGCGCCACGCGAAAAAGCGTCGAGCGCGTGAGCCAAGCGCTCGGCCCCGTGTGCGTCGCCTATCACGGCGGCATGGACGACTCGGCACGCACAGAGGCGCAAGACCGTTTCATGCGCAAAGAAGTGCCGCTCGCCGTCGCGACAAACGCATTTGGCATGGGTATCGACCGTGCCGACATTCGTTTTGTGGCGCACTATGAAATGCCCGGCAGCGTCGAAGCATATTATCAGGAAGCCGGACGCGCCGGGCGCGACGGAATGCCGGCGCGGTGCGAAATGCTTTTTAATTACAGCGACCGGCGCGTGCAGGAATTTTTTCTCGAAGGAACAAATCCCGAGCTCGCGACGATTGAGGCGGTTTTCGACACATTGAAAAAAGAGGCGGATGCCGAACACGCCGTCCGGCTTTCCATCGACGATTTGGCCGACAAAGTGCAAAAAAACGTCGGCGGCCGCGTGAACCCGATGTCGGTCGGGACTTCGCTTTCGATTTTGGCGCGGGCGAAAGTCATCGAGCGTTTTGATATCGCCGGCGCGCGCATTCGCGGCACGCGGCTCAAAATGCCGGAGCTTTCCGCCGGTGATTTGGAATTGGACCGGGAGTTGCTTGCCGAGAAAAAACGGCGCGACGAAAAAAAACTCCAATCGGTCGTGCAATACGCTTACGCGAACGCGTGCCGGCAGGATTGGATTTTAAGATATTTCGGCGAAACGGACGGCTGCGATTGCGGCTGTTGCGACAATTGCACCGCCGGCGAAAATAACGACCGGCGCTTGCCGGACGCGGACGAATTGATGATCGTGCGCAAGGCGCTCAGCGGCGTGGCGCGAATGTCCGATCGCCTCGGCACGGACGATTGGAAACCGCGCTTCGGGCGAACGCGCGTGATCGAGTGTCTTGCCGGCGCAAAAACCGAAGGCATCGCCAAGGCGCGTTTGGATCAACTCACGACTTACGGCATTTTGCGCGACGAGGGCCGCGAGTATTTGACGGCGCTTTTTCGCGAAATGGAACGCGTCGGCCTGGTGCAAATAGTCGAAGAGGGAGAATTTCCCCTGTTGGCGTTGACGAAACTCGGCGGGCAGGTGATGCGCGGCGCGGCGAATTTTAAAATGGAATTTCCGGCACGCGGGCGTGTATCCAAAACACGAATACAACCCAAAAAACCGGCGCCGTCGAAAAACATGCGGCCGGCGTTGGTCTTGTCCGGCGAAGGCGAGGGGAGTATCTCGTCAAAAATTTCGGTGCGGCGCGACGGCGTTTCCGGCGGCGCGAAAACAGGGCAACAAGCATTATTGCAAAAACTTCGCGCCAAGCGCGCGATGTTGGCGAAAATCATGGGCGGCGTGGAGCAATGGATGATTTTGCACAACACCGGCCTGGAATCGTTGGCGGAAGTGCAACCGGAAACGGTCGAAGCCGCGATCGGCTTA
>JAVBUU010000175.1:0-3843 GCA_031555005.1 Opitutales bacterium
TTTGCGAAGCGTGTTGTTCGTCTGATACGGCGTGCGCCAGGCAATGGCGTCTGCTTCGGCAAGCGCGCCGTCGAGCGACGGGCCGGTCGATGCGCCGGTGACGACGCCGATGCGCCACGGTTTGCCGGCGGCGTGCAGTTCGGCTGCGCGTTTTGCCATCGCCTTCGGAACAATCTTGGCGGCTCCTGCCGGCGTGAATCCGCTGAAGCCGACGGTTGCTCCGTCGGGAATCATTGCGGCAGCCTCTTCGGCGGTGATAATCGGGAACGGGAGATTACTCATTTTGTGATGAAGATAAAAAGTGCCGAATCGGTTACGCTTTGTTCGCACCGGAGGCAAAGGGATTCTGCGAACGGCATAAAAAACATTAAAAACACTGCCGGCGTTTCGCAAAAACGCTTAACGAACCGCTGCCGCTTGCCGGCCGTTTTTCGGAACATCGGTGCGGGGAATCTGTTCTCAACGCCCATGCGTTTTTTGACAAAACTGTTTTTTGCCGGCTCAGCCGTTGCGCTTTTCATTTTCCCGCAAAAAATTAACGCCGAAAACATGCCGGCGGCGGAAACCGGTAAAATAATCGAAAACGACTTGCTTGCCGGTTTGCGCGCCGACCACCCTCGCCTGCTGCTGACACCGGCGGATTGGAAAAATTTTTCCGAAAAACAAAAATCCGGCGACCGGCAATTTCACGCGCTCATGGCGCAACTGAAAAAAAACGCCGACGCCCTGCTCGACGCGCCGACAACCGGGTATGAAAAACAGGGATTCCGTTTACTCGGACCGGCACGGCAAATTCTCGAACGCGTCCTGACGCTTTCCGTCGTTTACCGCGCAACCGGCGAAGAAAAATACCGCCGGCGCGCCGAAAAAGAAATGCTGGCGGCCGCAGCCTTCCCGGACTGGAACCGCGCGCACTTCCTCGACACGGCGGAAACAGCGGCCGGCCTCGCGCTCGGCTACGACTGGCTTTATGCGGATTTAACGCCGGCTGCGCGCCAAACGATCCGCGAAGCATTGATCGAAAAAGCGCTGCGCGGCAGCACCGACCCGAAGAAAAACGGCTGGCACCGGCATCAAAACAACTGGATTCAAGTGTGTTGGGGCGGCCTTTCGCTCGCGGCGCTCGCCGTCGCGGAAGATGAACCGGCGCTTGCGAGCGAAGTTCTCGCCGCCGCACGCAAACACATTCACCGCGGCCTCGCACCCTACGCGCCGGACGGCATTTACCCCGAAGGCCCGTCGTATTGGGATTACGGCACGACTTACCAAGTGCTCATGATCGCCGCGCTCGAATCGGCGCTCGGCACCGATTGGGATTTGGCGAAAAGCCCCGGATTCATGGCGAGCGCCCGCGTGCAACTGCTGTTGAACGGCGCCACCGGCGTTTCTTTTAACTTCTCGGACGGCGGCGAACAAAGCGCGTTCGCGCCGGCATCGTATTGGTTCGCAAGAAAACTCAATGACCCCGCGCTTTTTGTGCCGCCGGTAAAAAACACGAAAGACCGGTTCCTCACACTCGCCGCACTCTGGTGGCCGGAAAACGAATCTTCCGGCAAAACACACGAATCGAAACTACCGCTCGCCTGGCACGGCAACGGAATCAATCCCGTTGCGACATTTCGCAGCGACGCGACCGACCCGAATGCGCTCTATCTCGCCTGTAAAGCAGGTTCAGCGAGAAGTCCGCACGGACACATGGATGCCGGATCATTCGTTTTTGAACTCGACGGCGTGCGCTGGTCGAGCGACCTCGGCGCGCAAGATTACCATTCGCTGGAATCCAAAGGCATCTCGATTTGGAACTACGGGCAAAACGCGCAACGCTGGCAAATTTTCCGGCTGAATAATTTCGCTCACAGCACGCTCACACTCGGCGAACAACTCCACGTCGCCGAAGGCCGCACGGAGTTTACGGAATTTTCCGACGGCTCCGGCAACGCCGGCGGACACTTCGGCGCGACAATCGACATGACGCCGGTGTTCGAAGGCCAAGCGAAAAAAGCCGTTCGCCGGTTTTCCGTTAATCCTGAAAAACGCTCCGCCGCGATAACGGACGAAATTTGCGGCATGACCGCCGGCACCGAAGCACGTTGGGCGATGGTGACGAAGGCCGACGTCGAAACGCGCGGGAACGAAGCGATTTTGCGCAAAAACGGAAAAATGCTCCGTGCGCGCGTATCCGAAAAACAATTACAATTCGAAACAATTCCGGCGGAACCGCCGAAAGACGGATTCAACGCGCCGAACCCCGGAACAAACCTGCTGCTCGTCCGCACAAAAGCGCCGGCGACCGGCAACGTCACGATAACCGTCGAGTTGATGCCGACGAAGTAAAGCACGCGTTATTGTTGCCCGAACGCGCCGAGTCGTTTTCTTGGCCGGCATGCGAAAATCACTTCAAGGGCTCATTGCCGACGTCGTCGCCGGAAAAATTTTCCCCGGCGAAATTGTCTTTGAAAACGAGAAAATCCTTGATGTCCGCGAATGCCCCGGCGCGCCGACCGACCGAATCATCGTGCCCGGCTTCGTCGATGCCCATGTCCACGTCGAAAGTTCCCTGCTCTCGCCGACGGCCTTCGGGCGCGCGGCGTGCGTCCACGGCACGGTCGCGACCGTAAGCGACCCGCACGAAATCGCGAACGTGCTCGGCGTCGCCGGCGTGAAGTGGATGCTCGAAGACGCCAAAAGCAGCCCGGTGAAAATTTATTTCGGCGCGCCCTCGTGCGTGCCGGCGACGCCCTTTGAAACCGCCGGCGCTATTTTCGGCGTCGAAGAAGTCGAAGAACTGCTGAAAATGCCGGCGATAAAATATCTCGCCGAAGTGATGAATTTCCCGGCGGTGATAAATCGCGACCCGCGCATGATGCGCATCGTCGATGTCGCCAAAAAACACGGAAAACGCATCGACGGCCACGCGCCGACGGTTGTCGGCGACGCGCTGAAAAAATACGTCTCCGCCGGCATCGAAACCGACCACGAATGCGCAACGCTCGACGAAGCCCGGCAACGCGCCGCGCTCGGCATGTTTGTCGCAATCCGCGAAGGCTCGGCGGCACGCAATTTCGACGCGCTCGCGCCGCTGCTGCGCGAAACACCGGAAATGTGCTTCTTGTGTTCCGACGACAAACACCCGGACGATTTGCTGCTCGGGCACATCAACAAGCTCGTCGCGCGCGCCGTCGCCGCCGGCACGGAACCGATGGCCGCCCTGCGTGCCGCGACGCTCAATCCGGTCCGGCATTACGGTCTGGACATCGGGCTGCTCCGCGCCGGCGATTTTGCGGACTTCGCGGTGATAAACAATTTCGGCCAATGCAATGTCATTGAAACTTGGATACGCGGAGAAAAAGTTTCCGAAAACGGAAAATGCCTTTTGCCGGAACCGCCGGCGACGCCATTCGAAAAATGCCCGAACAAGTTTGATTGCGCGCCGGCGATACCGGCGGATTTCGCGATAAACGCGCCGCCGGCCGGCAAAAAAATCCGCGTCATCGTCGCGCTCGACGGCCGGTTGTTAACCGAATCTTCCCTCGAAACCCCGCCGGTAAAAAACGGCAAAATTTGTTCGGACACCGCGCGCGATTTGCTGAAAATAGCTGTTGTGAACCGCTACGCGCCGGCGACGCCGGTTGTCGGTCTCATTAAAAATTTCGGGCTCCGCGAAGGCGCGCTCGCCTCAAGCGTGGCGCACGATTCGCACAACATCGTCGCAGTCGGCGCGGACAACGAAAGTCTGTGCGCGGCGGTCAATGCCGTGATTGCGAACAAAGGCGGCCTGAGCGCGACATTTTCCGGCAAGACGGAACTCTTACCCTTGCCGATTGCCGGGCTGATGAATCCCGG
>JAVBUU010000031.1:0-6009 GCA_031555005.1 Opitutales bacterium
CTCCACCGGCGGCGGCAGCGTCACCCTTACGGCCGATGACAGCGTGTTGCAAAACGCGGACATCACCGTCAACGGCAAGGGCAACGTCACCGTGACCGCCGGCGAATCCATCATCATGGATCCCGGCGCGACGACCACGGCAGACAAAGGCACGATCACCTACAAGGCCGGCGACACGCTTGAACTCGGCCGGTTGATTGCGAACAACACGCCGCCCGGCGGCGGCACGGTGGCCGTGGATGCGCCGACGATCATCAATCACAACCCCGACGGCACGCCGGCAATCGAGGCTGACACCGTGAAAGTCACCACGAATTTGCCCACGGATTCGGGACAGGACGGCAAGGCGCTGCTCGAAGAACTCATCGGCGGCATCGACAAATCGTCCACCATCTACATCAACGGACGCGTTGTCGGCGGCACCTTCAGCCGTGACATGACCTACATTTGGACGCCGCGTAATGATTCGGCGATTTTCGACCTGGAATACCGGCTTCTCCGCGAAGGCACCGGCTACGAAACCTTGCCGATTGAATCGCGGGTTTACACGCCGGGCGGCTTCATTCGCCGGGAGGATTCGGACGAGTGGATCTTCACGTCCTCAAACTGAGTCGTGTCGCAGGGCGCTTAAAAAGAACGCGAACGAGGAAAAGTCCCTCGTTCGCGTTCTTTTTGCCGGAGCCGGAGCCCGAGCTTTTTATTTTCGAAAGACGGCTGCGACTCTTTTGAAAACGGGCTAATCTTCAATCCGCGTGAGGTCTTCCGCCGGTTTCGGATAATTTTTCGCCTTAATGTAATTTTTCGCCTCATCGACCATTGCCTGCGTGATTTCGAATTTATACGGGCCGCCGTAATCGCCGACTTCAATTTCTCCGACGTAGAAAAATCCCCATTTGTCGAAAAATTCCGTGAGGTCGGTTTTTCCGGCGTCGCACGCGAGCTTGGTAAATTCAACCATGTTTTTGATGGAGGCGTTGCCGGTGCCGACATCGGGGCGGTTGCGCATCGACTCCATCAAGTCGGGATAAAAATCCGGGGTTCCGTGTTTGGCGAAATACAACTGCAATTGCCAAAACGGCACCAGCCGGTCAAAGACGTCGGCGGCGTGCAGGAGCGATTTTTTCGGCGTCGCCTCGATTATGTTTTTACGCGCCGAGGCGTAATTCTTCTGCGCGCTCAGCCGGCTTTTGTTGCCGAGCGCGGTTGTCGTGTAGAGCGAAAAGATGTTGTTGCTGACTTCGCCCATGCCGGCCCAGGTCGTTTGCGGTTTCATTTGCAAAACGTGTCCGGCTTCGTGCGAAAATCCCCAGCACGGGTCGCCTTTAATGACGGACTCGGGGCGCACGACCATGCGCATCGTGCCGTTGTTGCCGAGATACGCGACGCCGTCGCCGTCGCGGAACATGTAGTAATTGAAATTCACGCGCGTCAAAATCCGGTTTTTCGGCACCTTGTTATATTTTACCAGACCGAGCAGCGTGTAGTGGTGATGCAGGATTTTATCGTAATTTTCGATGAGTTCCTTGCCGTGATCGAAGGCGAATTTTTTGAAATAATCCACAGGATACGCGACTTGGATGTGTTCGCCGCGCGCGTCCATGATCGGACTTACGGCCTCGTCCAAAAGCCGGTTCCAATCCCGGTTTGTGTGAATGCGCGCGTCGAAATAGCCGTTCACTTTTGCACCGACGAAGTGCACGGCAATTTTCGGCGCCGTTTCCGGATGCGGGTCGAAGTAGCTGATGTAGGCGTTCCCTTCGCGTTCGACGTTCACGATGTTGAGGCCGTCGCGGAGCGGGATTTCTTTTTTGTGCAGCCCCCAGCCGTTCGGGTCTTTGGTCGGCACGATGCCGGGCGCCGGCATGCGCATGAAAAACGGAATCAGCAAACTGACTTTTTTGTTGCCGGCGTTTTTGACGAAAATCACGGCGCGTCCTTTTTCGAGGAAGACGCCGGTCATGTTTTCGTAACGGCTGAATCCGCTGCCGAGTTTTAAATCGCGTCCGAGTGCTTCCGGCGAGGCATAGGCTTCGTATTCGGCCAGCAGGTATTCACGTTTCGTTTTGCCGGCCAAAAGCGCTTCGGCGAGGGCACGCATCACCGGCGTTCGGAGGGTCGTTAAATTCTCCTGCTTAAAGTCCGTCGGCAGTGCCGAGCACAACTCGTTCGCGAAAAATTTCGCGTCGGCGCGGACGGCGTGGGCAAAGTCGCCGGCGGTCAATTCGACGGGGGGCGTGTCGCCGGCGGGTTTCAGGTCGCCGCCGTTGCTGAAAACGGGGCTTAGCGCCAGCAGGAGCGCGGGGAGTGTGAGTTTTAAAAACATGACTCCCTTTGGACACGAAAAACGCGGGAAGTTTCCCCGCGTAAAAAAATCCTTCGTCTCCGTGGCGGTTACTTTGCGGAACCGGTTGTTTTTGCCGCTTTTTTGCGCGCCAGAAAGCCCTCGCCCTCGGGCCTCCGTTCTTTGCGCAATAACCAGGGCAGGCCGAATGACGCGACATCGCCGGCATTTAACAGCGTGCTGCCGCCGGCGCCGGGAATGTGAAGCAGGTGCTCGCATTTGCCGACAACGTCGCCGGCGACGCCGGTCGCGGTGTCGCCGAGGACGATTGCGAGCGGTTTGCCGGGCACGCGAATCGGTTTCAGATCATCGACGCGCCGCCCGCCGGGGCGCGTAAATCCGACGACGCAAAATTTTTCGCCGAGCGCGCGCAGCAGGTTCGGCAGCGGGCCGGCGTTGTAAATGTTCAGCAAATCCAGCGCGCCGTTTGCCGTGCTCCAGGCGCGTTCGGCGAAAACGGCGTCGACCGAGGTGCCGCTCAAAAGCAGGCGTTTCACGCCGGAGGCCGCCGCCGAGCGTGCGATTGAGCCGATTTGCAGCGGGTCGTCGATGTCGTCCAAAAACAACAACGCTTCGTTGCCGGCGCGCCAGGTGTCGTAGTCCGCCGGTTTCGGAATTGCCGGCGTCGGGCGTTCGGTCGCGAGGACGACGCCGCCGTGGTTTTCGTGGCCGGCGATGCGCGCAAGTTCGCGGGCGTCCGAGGCGGCATAAGACAATTTTTCGCGTGCCATAAACCGGCAGACATCGGCGAGATCCTTGGCGCGCTCCGGCGCGTGCCAAAGGCGCTTGATCGCGCCGGGCCGCATTTCAAAACAGGTCAACGCGGCGCGAAGTCCGCAAAGCGTTACCGGCATAAAACGGGAATCATTCATGGGCGCAGCAAACGCGTCGCCGGCGGCGGGCGCAAGCCGCATGTGCCGTCCGCCCCGGCTGCCGGCGGAGAATTTTGCCGGAAAAACCGCCGGTTGAGTTGAATCAAAACAAAACCCGAAGACAGTAATCCGCCACGCCCATGAAAACCCTGAAATTCCTTCTCGCATTATCAACCCTTTGCCTCTGCGTCGCCGCATTGCCGGCATTCGGCGCGGATGAAAAAGAAAAACCGGCGCCGGCAAAAACGCCGGCAACCGCACCGTATGTCGTCCCTTCTTCCGTTTCCGGTAAATGGCTGACCGATTACAAAAAGGCCGCCGAAATCGCGAAAGCGAGCGGGCGCATCATGCTGCTGGACTTCACCGGTTCGGATTGGTGCGGCTGGTGCATCAAGCTCGACAAGGAAGTCTTCGACAAAGCGGAGTTCAAAAAATACGCCAAAGACAATTTGATTTTGGTGAAATTGGATTTCCCGAAGCGGAAGAAATTGCCGAAGCCGCTTCAGGAACAAAACGCGGAATTGTCGAAGAAATACGGAATCAAGGGCTATCCGACCATCATCGTTTTGGATTCCGGGGAAAAGCAAATCGGTCAATTGGGCTACACCGAAGGCGGCCCGAAAGCGTTTATCGCGGAGGTTGAAAAATTGAAACCGGCGAAAAAGTAAGCCGGATACGCCGCCCGGAAAAAATCTCACGCGGAGCCGCGAAGGCGCGGCGTTGCGCGGAATGCTTCCGGCGGCGGCGCGTTTTCCCGCGCGTTTTCATTTTTTGTTTTCCGAAAGAATCGGTTGCCGGCCGGCGCGCCGGCAACACGGTTCATAATGACTTGCGCGTATCCGTTTTTTGAATACTTCGCCAACCCCTGATGGAAATATTTGTTCTCATTGTTCTGTTCTCCGTTTTGATAAACGCGTTTTTCGCGATGTCGGAAATCGGCGTGGTTTCGGCGCACAAAGGCCGTTTGCAAAAGCTCGCTTCCGAGGGGCACCGGCGCGCCGGCAAGGCGCTCGAATTGATTAACGCGCCGAGCCGTTTCCTTTCCACCATTCAAATCGGCATCACGTTTGCCGGCATTCTCGGCGCGATTTACGGCGGCGCGCCCTTGGCGGCGGAGTTGGACAAGGCGATCGCGCCGTTTTGCGACGAATTCGCCGGCGAGTGGTTTCGCGGCCACGCGCTCACGCTTTGCGAGGGCTTCGTATCGCTCGTCATCGGCACGATTTCGATTATTTTCGGGGAGTTGATTCCGAAACGGCTCGCGCTGGTTTTTCCGAATCAAGTGGCGGTCGGCGTCGCCGGTTTCATGCTCCGTCTTTCGAAAATCGCGACGCTTCCGATTCTTTTCATGAGCGGAATCGCGGACGGGTTTTTACGGATTTTCGGTATCAAAAAAACGAATACGCCGGAGATTTCCGAAGACGAGGTGCGCATTCTTATCGACCAGGGGATGATGACCGGCGTTTTCCACGCCGGCGAACGCGATATGGTGGAGGGGATTCTCTCACTGGACAACCTGCGCACCGGCAGCCTGATGACGCCGCGAAACAGCATTGTTTGGATAAATCTCGCGGAAGGGAACGATGCCGTTTTTCACAAAATCGCCGCCGCCGGTCACACGCATTATCCGGTTTACGACGGCAATGCGGACAAGGTGCTCGGGATGCTTTCGGTGAAGGCGCTTTGGGCGAATTTGTCGCTCACCGGCGTTGTGGAAATCCGCAATTTGCTCACGGAGCCGCTCATCGTGCCGGTGGACATTACGGCGACGAAGCTTTTGGAAATTTTCAAAAAAGGCCGCCGGCACGTCGCGCTCGTTTCCGACGAATTCGGGTTGATCGTCGGCATGGTCTCGCTCAACGACGTGATGGAGGCGATTGTCGGCGACATCGCCGGCGAATTGCCGCAGCACGATTCGGTGCCGTGCGCGAAAAAGAACGACGACGGCTCATGGGAATTGCAGGGGCTGATGGAAATCGGCGACGTGCGCGAGGCGCTCTTGCCGGCGGAATTTCCGGAGGACAATGCCAAGCGTTACCACACGCTTGCCGGTTATTTGCTGAACCGGCTCGGAAAAATTCCGGCGGTCGGCGACGTGCTGGAAGATGCCGGTTTTCGGTTTGAAATTTTGGCGATGGACAAGCATCGCATTGAGCGCGTGCGCGTCGATTTGCCGCCGCCGGCGGAAGACGGGGAAGATTAAGAAAAAAAGAATCACCGGGCGCGATTTCGCCGGTGATTCTTTCTTAATTCTTAAATCTTAATTTCGCCGGTCACGCCCAGTGCCGGTGTTCCCACGCGAGCGCTTCGGCGACGCGCGCCGGAAAAAACGGACCGCGGAAAATCATGCCGGTGTAGAGTTGCACCATCGACGCGCCTTCATCGAGGAAACGGCCGGCGTCTTCGATTTTGCAAATGCCGCCGGAGCCGATAATCGGGATTTTTCCGCCGCTTACGCGCGAAAGATAACGCACGACGCCGAGTGATTTTTCCAGCAGCGGCGCGCCGCTGAGTCCGCCGACTTTTTCAGCGTCCGGCATGTTTTCGGGGCGCGAAATCGTGGTGTTCGTCGCGACGATGCCGGAAAATCCGCTCGCCGAGACGATGCTCAAAATGTCTTCGAGTTGCGCGAACGTCAGATCCGGCGCGATTTTCAAAAGGAACGGAATCGGCGCGCAGCCGAGCTTCGCGGCGCGATCACGGTTTTCGCTTTGCAGCGTGTTCAGCAGCGTAACGAGGTGCTCGCGCCCTTGCAGCTCGCGCAATCCCGGCGTGTTCGGGCTGCTGATGTTTACG
>JAVBUU010000071.1:0-2657 GCA_031555005.1 Opitutales bacterium
TTTGCCGGTATGCATGGCGAAAACGCAAAACTCGCTTTCGGACGACCCCGACAAACCCGGCCGCCCGCGCAATTTCCGCATCACGGTGCGCGACTTCGAACTCGCCGCCGGCGCAGGCTTCATCGTTGCGCTCACGGGGCAAATGGTGCGCATGCCGGCATTGCCCAAAGTGCCGTCCGCCGAAAAAATCGACCTCTCGCCGGAAGGCGAAATCACCGGCATTTCGGGAATGTAATTATTTTCCGGATACAGGCAGAGGTGCCGCAAAACAAAAAAACCGGGAAATTTCTTCCCCGGTTTTTTTGTTAAAATTTCATCAAATCTCAGACCGCAAAATCCGCATCGGTGTAATGCAACATTTTTTCGGCGGAAACGGCTTCGTTTACGCGATAAATGGAGGCTTCCGCTTCGAACGCGTGCGCGGCGTCGCAGGTCAACTTGTCTTCGCCCTTGATAGATTTCAGGAAGTTTTCGACGTGGAATTGGTGAATCTTTTTTGATCCGATGCCGATGTTGAGGTCAAAAGCGTCCGGCGCGGCGGATTCGCGCGAATCGACAACAGCGCTGCTCGCCTTGGCAGCCGGCGCGCTTTCGCGCTTCAGCAACATCTCATCAACGTATTTTCCCCACATCTCTTTGAAGTTCGGCTCGGCGTAAGCCTTAATGTGCTGAGGTTGCTCGGAAAGTTTGAGCGAACCTTGGTCGCCCATGAAGTTTTCAAAATAACCGCCGCCGCTGCTCGTCGTGGTAAGCACTTGGTAGTAGGCGCGCGAAACGCCTTCCGGCGTATCGTAGGCGAAAATACACATCACGTTGTCATACCATTCGTGCGATTTGTAGTAATCGACGCCGCCGGCGGCGATTACGCTCTTCGGGCGTCCGAACACCCAGTTGAAAATGTCGATTTGGTGCGCGCCGAGGTCGGAAATCGGGCCGCCGGAGTATTTCTTAAACCAACGCCAATTCATAAATTGATGGGCGTCGTCGTAGCCGTATTTTTTCAAAATGTCCGGCGAGAGGCGGTATTTTTTCGGCATGACGTCATCCGCCTTCACGGCGCGGTTCCACTGTGCGTTGGCATTGGTAATGCGGCCGAGAATCTTCTTTTCGCGAATGAGTTTTTCGACGGCGAAACGGTAGTTCGGATTGCTCCGGCGTTGGTGTCCGATTTGGAGCAGCTTGCCGGTTTCCTTCATTGCGCGAACCATCGAACGTGCGCCGTCGATGGTGTTCGACATCATCTTTTCGCAGTAAACGTGAATGCCCGCCTTAAGGCATTGGTTCGTGTGCGGTGCGTGCCAAAAGTCCGGCGTCGCGACAAAAACGGCGTCGAGATCCTTTTCCTTCGCGAGCATGTCGTCGATGTCCGCATAGCCGTTGACGCCTTCAACTCCGTTGCCGGCAAGACGGCGAGTCGTTTGCGTGCGCCGGAAATCCCAAATGTCGCAAACCGCGGCGAGGCGAACGCCGATTGGACGCCGCGTATCCTTGATGATTTCAACGAGCGATTCCAGCAGCACCGCGCCCTGCGATCCGCAACCGATGACGGCGACGTTTAACTTGCCGCCGGCGCTGCCGCCCTTGGTGCTCTGCGCATTCAGCGCACGCGTGCCGGATGCAAACACGAGGCCGGCGCCGGCAAGCGCGGACGTGGCGAGGAATTTGCGGCGGTTAAAGCCGGGGACTGGAATTTCTTGGAGAGGCATTGCTTTGTTTTTCAGGGATTAAATAAGGGAAACGTTTGATTTTTCTTCACGGCAAAGGGCCGCTTAAAACTTTTTCAGGACGGCGAGCTTGTTGTGCTTCGCCAAGACAAGCGCACCGGCGATCAGAAGAAGGTGAATTCCGAGCCAGGCGATGCCGGCGTCTTGATTGAGCATAATAAGCCCGACCGTGAGCATCGAATAAAGGATGCCTTGAAGAAAGAGCGAAATTCGCGTGCCGATGCCGGCCAATAACATCACGCCGAGTGCGATGAGCACGTAACCGAGCGTCGCGTCAAAGATCGCAAGCCCCCAATTCGGCATCAACGGCAGGTCGCCGAGTTGTTTCGCCAATGCGCCCGGCAGCCCGTGATGGCCGGAAATCTCATATGTGCGCACGGTTTTCTCAACAACGCCGCCAAACTCGTTTTCCTCGGAAACCACTTTGAGAACGGAAAATTTCTCGATGCCGGTAACAACCGCGCGAATGCCGAGCCACAGCCGCAACACCCAAAATGCAAGCGTCATCTCGCCGGGACAACACGGCAGGCAGCCCTTGGAACCGCAACCGCAATCAGCTTCGGCGGCACATGAACAAGAAGAGGTTTCGTTTTTATTTTCCATAAAGAATTAAGATGAGCGAAAAAACAAAAGCCCCCGGAAAATGTTCCTCCTTTCGTAATCACGCCGGCGAAAAACAAAAAACAAACCGGCTCCGAACGGAAGCCGGTTTTTCAATACGACACGGACATTTCGCCGATGCCGTCACCGCATTATGCCCGTCACCAACGACGGCCACACGCCGAACAAAATCGTCGCGCCGGCGCATAACACGAGCACGACACCGGCGAGAAACGGCACGCGCACCGGCGCGGTCGCGTTGTCCGGTTCCGATGACTCAACCAGCGCGGCTTTCAGCACGACGAGGTAATAATAAAGTCCGATCACACTCAT
>JAVBUU010000159.1:0-12430 GCA_031555005.1 Opitutales bacterium
CGAAAAAATGAACGACGCCGAAATCGCCGGCGCGTTTCCGGACATTTGCGCGAGTTACCAACAAGCGATCATCGACCAACTTTTGGCGAAAACAAAAACGCAACTCGCGCAAAAACGCTTCGCCAGCCTCGGGCTTTCCGGCGGCGTCGCGAATAACAAAACCCTGCGCGCAGCCTTTGCCGACCTCGCGCAAAAACGCACCCTCCCGCTGCTCGTCGCCGAACCGAAACACAGCGGCGACAACGCCGGCATGATTGCCTTTGCCGCCTTTGCCGATGCCGCATTGCCGGCACCGGCGTTCGATATGCGCGCGCCGGCATTTTCGCCGGCATTGCCGGTGGACGCGCCGTGACGCCCGGCCAAGGAGCTTGACGCTCGCACCGCTTTTTCAATCCTGCCGCCATGTCCGCCCAACTCCCGCAAAATCCGCACGCCGTGCGTTATCACGCCACCGGCAAACCCGAAGAAGTCCTGCAATTTGAAGCCGTTCCGGTCACTGAACCGGCAGCCGACGAAGTAGTCGTCGCCATGGAAACCGCAGTCATTCACCCGTCGGATTTAGGCATGATCGGCGGCACTTACGGACGCCTCCGCCCACTGCCGGCCGTCGCCGGCCGTGAAGCAATCGGGCGCGTGGCGAAAACCGGCGCGGCGGTCACGTCGTTCAAAATCGGCGACCGCGTGAAAATGCCGGAAGACGCCGGCGTTTGGCGCGACGCGGTTGTCGCCAAGGCTTCGGACCTGCTGCCGGTGCCCGCGGATTTGCCGGCGGAACAAGCCTGCATGGCGTTCATCAACCCGCCGACGGCGTGGCTCGTCCTGCACGAATTCGTCCAATTACAACCCGGCGACTGGGTGATTCAAAATGCCGGCAATTCCGCCGTCGGCGAATGCGTCGCTCAACTCGCCCGCTCGCTCGGACTGCACACGGTTTGTCTCGTGCGCTCGCCGGAAAAACACGAAGCACGCCTGAAATCGCTCGGCGCGGACATCGTTTTGGCGGACGACAAAAATGCCGGAAAAACACTCGCCGGCATCTGGAAAGAAAAAGGCGTCAAGGGCGCGAAACTCGCGCTCAACAGCATCGGCGGCGACAGCGTCGCGACGTTGTCGCGCGCGCTCGACGACAACGGCGTGCTCGTCACGTTCGGCGGCATGGTCGGCGACCCGATGCGTTTCCCGACGCGCGAATTTATTTTCAAAAACATTTCGTTCCGCGGATTCTGGATGGATCGCTGGGCCCGCACGCATTCGCCGGAAGAAGTGAAAGGCGTTTTCGACGCGATTTTCCAAAGCATTCGCACCGGCGCGTTGAAAATGGCGGTCGATTCCGTGTATCCGCTTGCCGAATACAAATCCGCGCTTGCGCGTGCCGGCGGCTACGCCCGCGACGGGAAAGTGCTGCTCAAAGGCCCGGCGGCGTAACGCGGCGAAGTCTCGAAAAATCATAACAAGTTCAAATCCTCCGTAGTTGCGTCACGCATTTTTGCGTACCGCTGCCGGATTCCTCGCCGGCAACATCGCAAACACCGTCGGGTTTTTCGTAATCGCGTTACACCCGGGATTTCATCCAAGAATTAACGGAAAATAATGAAAAAAATAAAACGTATCGTCGTCAAAGTCGGCTCCAACGTCCTTACGCGCGCCGACGGCGGCTTGAACACCGAACGCATCGCCGATATCGCCCTGCAAATCGCCGAACTGCGCCGGCACAAAATCGAAGTCATTCTCATCACCTCCGGTGCCGTCGCGTCCGGAAAAAATCTCGTCGCCGCGAAACGCAAAGACGCCGTTTCGCGCCGCCAACTCTGCTCCGCAATCGGTCAAGTGCGCCTCATGCAAAGCTACGCCGAAGCGTTTAAAAAACACGATTTGCTCGTCGCGCAAATTCTGGCCACGAAAGACAATTTCGCCAACCGGCACCGGTATTTGAACATGCGCAACTGCATCGAAGTCCTGCTCGAAAGCGGCGTCGTCCCCGTCGTGAACGAAAACGACACCGTCGCCGTCACCGAGCTGATGTTCACCGACAACGACGAACTCTCCGGGCTCATCGTCACGATGACCGGCGGCGACGCGCTCTACATCCTCAGCAACATCGACGGCATTTACAACGGCACGCCCGGCGCGCCCGGCAGCGAAGTGATTCGCGAAATCGAAACCGGTGCCGCCGGCAATTCCGTCTCGCGTTTTATCGGCACCGCGAAATCGAGTTTCGGACGCGGCGGCATGCTCACGAAATTCAACATCGCGCGCAAAGTCGCCCGCTCCGGCATCCCCGTGAACATCGTCAACGGCACGCGCGACAACATTCTCGTCGATCTGATTGTCACCGGTAAAAACATCGCGCACAGCACGTTTCTCCCCGGCAAAAGAGAAACCGGCGCGAAGAAATGGATCGGCCACTCGCAAAGTTTCGCGAAAGGAAAAATCATCGTTAACGCCGGCGCACGCGACGCGTTGTTCGCGGAAAAAGCGCGCAGCCTTCTGCTCGTCGGCGTCGTGAAAGTCGAAGGCGAATTCGAGAAAGGCGACATCGTGCAAATTTTTGACGAAAAAGGGAAACTGCTCGGCTGCGGCAAAACGCAACATTCATCGGATTTCGTTGCGCGCGCCGCCGGCATGAAAGTCAAACAACCGGTAATCCACTACAATTACCTGTCTCTCGAAGGATGATTTTTTGACCGCGGGCAACACGGCCGGCGCGACCGGTTTAGTTTTAGCCGCAAAAGAACGCAAGGAACGCAAAGACAGACTTCCAAAACAAGTTTCTTGGTAAAAATTCTCTTTTTTGACCACGGATAACACGGATGACACGGATGATTCAGTTTTAACCGCATAGAACGCAGAGAACGCAAAAACCGACTTCTCGAATAATTTTCTTAATAAAAATTTTTGCGTTAAAAATGTAATTAAATTCCAACTACAAATTTTTGCCGCAAACAAACTCGGTTTTCTTAACAAAAAACATCCGTGTCATCCGTGTTATCCGTGGTTAAAAAATAAAAAACTCTTTGCGATCTCTGCGTTCTTTGCGGTTAAAACTATATCGTAAAAAATCTCCTTCATAATGGAAACCCGACAACAACTCGCCGGTGCGCGCGCCGCCTCCGCCGGTTTAATTAATTTATCGGAAGAAAAAATTAACGCCGTGCTCGGCGCGCTCGCGGCGCGTATCGAGCAATCCGCCGGCGAATTGCTCGACGCCAACGCGCGCGACCTCGCCGCGATGCCGGAAAGCGACCCGCGTCACGACCGACTGAAACTCACCGAAGCGCGCCTCGCCGGTATCGCCGGCGATGTTCGCAACGTCGCAAAACTCGAAACGCCGGTCGGAAAAATTTTGTCCGAAACCGTCCGCCCGAACGGACTTTTAATCAAAAAAATTTCCGTGCCCTTCGGCGTTATCGGCGTAATTTACGAAGCGCGCCCGAACGTGACGTTCGACGTTTTTTCGCTCTGTTTTAAAACACAAAACGCCTCAGTTCTGCGCGGCGGCAAAGAAGCGCAACACTCGAACGCCGCCGGCGTAAAAATCATTCGCGACGTTTTGCGCGAACACGGTCTCGACGAAAACATCGCGACACTGCTGCCGGCGACGCGCGAAGCCGCCGGCGAACTGCTCGCCGCGCGCGGATTCGTGGACGTGCTGATTCCGCGCGGCAGCCAAGCGCTCATTGATTTCGTGCGCGAAAATGCAAGAATCCCGACAATCGAAACCGGTGCCGGCGTCGTGCATGTTTATTTCGACAAAACCGGCGACATCGCGAAAGGGCGCGCGATAATTTTTAACGCGAAAACGCGCCGCGTGAGCGTTTGCAACGCGCTCGATTGCCTGCTCGTCGAACGCTCGCGGCTTGCGGATTTGCCGGCGCTCGTCGCCGGGCTCGAAGCGCAAAACGTCGAATTTTTTGCCGACGCGGAAAGTTTTTCCGCGCTTTCCGCCGGCGGAAAAAATTATCCGCCGGCATTGCTCCGACGCGCGTCGCCGGAAGATTTCGGCACGGAATTTTTGGCTTACCGGATGGCGATTAAAACCGTCGCCGGCATCGACGAAGCGCTCGCGCACATCGCCGCGCACGGCTCGCAACACAGCGAAAGCATCGTCAGCGAAACGCCGGCGACGTGCGAAAAATTTTCGCGCGAAGTCGATGCCGCCGTCGTTTACGCAAACGCCTCGACGGCGTTCACGGACGGCGCGCAATTCGGGCTCGGCGCGGAAATCGGCATCAGCACGCAAAAGCTGCACGCGCGAGGCCCGATGGGATTGGAGGCATTAACAACTTACAAGTGGATCGTCACGGGCGACGGACAAACGCGGACTTAAACCCGGCGAGTTTTTACCTGCGCCCCGACGGTGCTTGACAAACGGCGTTTTTGGCGGCCTGATTGAGCATAACGTATTTGATTCACAACCGTTCCACAAACGGAACGAATGTTTTCGGCAATGCTTGCGCCGCCCCTGTTAAAGCAAAATAAACACATCTTACATTATCCCCAAAAATAAAATATAACCAGCCGCTATTCTATTGCTTTCGGGTTCTGACAGGTTCGCTTCAAAATCCGGAAAAATTTACCGTAATTTCGCACACACCGCCAACGTCGACGTCATATTTGCCGAGAACTTTCGCGCACTTATGCCCCGGCTTCGGTTTTTTCCGAAAAATTCCGGTTTTGCCTTCTTTCCGAAGGCGGGCGGCCCTTGCCGACAACCCTATTTTCATTCCTTTTAAGAAGTTATAATTTTTATGAACTTTATTTTCAATTTAGCCAAACCCCTTTTCACGCTTCTGCTGCTTATTGCGTTATATACCGACTGCGACGCATCAAATGCCGCCCGGCAAGACTCCGCAAAAAAAAGCATTATTTTGGTATCGTCCCTCAGCGAGCAGGACGGATGGGACAATTCGGTCTTTGAAGGATTCAAGGCCGCATTGCCGGCGAATGAATACACGATCAGCCAACTGTCGCTCGGCGCATTGCGCACCCGGGAGTTAGCGCCGTCCAAAAGCGACTTTTTCCGGGTCGAGGCGAAAATTGAAAAGACGCAACCCGATGCCGTCGTATTTCTTGACGAACCGGCGATCCGCCTGTTTGTCGAAAACAATTCTAAATTTCCGGCGATCCGGAAAACCGTCCTTGCCGGGCATGTCGGCGACAAGGAAACGGGCATCGAAGGCAAATCCGGCGTGCATTTTATCGACTTGCCGGTGGCACTCCAAAAGAACCTTACGCTCGGGCTGAGGCTTTTTCCCGAAACGCGAAATATCATCGTGCTCTGCGACGGGGGTGCCGAGGGCACGGCGTCTTTCGATTTCATAAAGTCCGAAATCGCCAAATTCGGCACGGCTATCGTCGGCGACGACGGGGAAGAGTTCGACCTGTCGAATGTGACGTTTTCGTTCATAAGCGGAAATGAGTTTTCGACCGAGGAAATGCTCACCGAGATTTCCAAATCCCCGGCGAAATCGCAATTTGTCCTTTTTTACACTTGGGGCAGCACCAAAGACGATTTGCGCCTATCGCAAGCCGAGCACATGCATGCGATTTCCAAAGCGGCCGCCAAGCGAGTCATCGTATTTTACGACGATGCGACCGAGAACGTCATCGGCGGTTACATGGTAAACGGCGTCCACTTCGGTGCGTTTGTCGGAGAACACGTCAGAGAATTGCTTGAAAAAGACACCGGCAGCGAGCCCGGCGACATTATGAGCCTGCCGGTGTTGCGCGTGAACTGGGAAGTATTCTCCGCCCTCGACCTCAAAGTTGAAAATCTTCCTCAGGGATTTTCATTTTATGAAACGTCCAAAGGACTTTGGGAAAGAGTCGACCCTCGCCATCTTGCCGGCGGATTCGGCATTTTGGCGGCTTTGCTTTCGGCCGCGCTGCTCCTGCAATACCGCACCCTCTTGATTTCGAGAAGGAACGCCGCGCTTTTCTCGAACCTCCCGCTCAATACGTTTGTATTCAGAGGCGACGGGAAAATCATTCACTCGTTCCTGCACGACACCTCGACCGCCGCTCCCAAACACATTTCCAATCTCGGTGCCGGCTTCATGGAAGCCTATAACGCCGCACGCGCCCAAGCGGACACGGCCGGTAAATTCGTAGTCGAATATGCCTCGGAAAACCGCCGTTACAAGACCGTGGTTTCGCGTCTGCCGAAAAACACCTTCGGCGGGGAAATCTTTCTGGCCGCAACAATCGACATCACGGAACAATTCGCCAAAAATCACTACCTCGAAATGGCGACCGGCATTGCGAACATCGCCTATTTCAGATGCGACAACGCGTTTAACGTCATCGGAGAGTGCTCGTTGGCGTTTCTCGGTTTCGGCAAAGATTCCGCCGTCACGCACCTTTCGCAATTTGCGAACCCGAAGGACTACGAAAGCTTCATGGCCGAATGGAAGCGTTTTGTTTCGGAGAAGCAAAGTGAAATGGTTGCCCTGTGCGCTTCGGATTATTTCGGCGCCAAGCGTTACTACAGCATTCACGCAACGGCAAAGTTCGCGGCGGAGACCGGTGAGTTTTTTGTGGTTATTCAGGACGTGACGAGTGCGAAGCAAAGCGAAATCAATCTGCACGACGCAAACCGGATGATGAGCACGTTTCTCGAAAATATTCCCTGCTCAATATTCGTAAAAAACCATTCCGACGGAGGAAAAATAATCCTTCACAACAAACATTTTGCGAAACACATCGGACGCGACAACGAAAACTTCGCGGGACAATCGGACTATGATCTTTTCGATGCCGAAACCGCAAAGGGTTTCGCGGCGGAGGATCGCATGATCGTCGAGACAGGGACGCGTTTCGAAAGTCTCATGACGAAATGCTTCAACGGCGGGCGAGTAATCGAAAACCGGATCATAAAAAATTCGGTCACCATGGAAAACGGCGATGTTTACATAATAGGCGCGGTATTCGACATCACCGATTTAGTCGAAAGCCAAAAACGTCTCCAACATTACGCCGACCGCCAAAAACTGCTCAACGACTGCCTTGAAGCCGCGCTGCAGACAGACGATCTTGACGAAGCGCTCGAGAAAGTGCTCGGCTTTTTGGGCACACGGCTCGGTGCCGACAGAAGTTTTATTTTCACGCTCTGCCCCGACGGGCACGAACTCCAAAACACATCCAACTGGGTTTCGAAAGATTTTCTCGAACCGGTGCCGCTTGCCGAGAAAATGTCGCTCGAACTCGCCAAGCCCTGGCTCGATTTCCTCGATAAAACCGGCACCGTCCACATTGAAGACGCGACAGCCCCCTCGGCACCGAACGCATCCGTCCTGGCGCAAGTTTCCCCGAAACATGGAATCAAGTCCTACCTTCTCGTGGACATCAACGAAAAGGGAAAGCGCGCCGGATTCATCGGCGTCGATACGGTCCGGAAGAAAAACGTGTTCAGCGTCGTCGACGAGCACCTGCTGCGCAGCGTCTCCGGCATCGTCGGGCTGATCTTCGAACGCCGGCGCAACATAAATAAAATTAAGGAAATCGAAACCCACCGGCGTTTGATATTAGACTCCATTCACGTGCCGATCATGCTGTTCGACGCAAACGGAACGCTGCAATTCATCAACAACACGGCGGCAAAGCCGACCTGCAAATCGCTCGACGAGCTTTTGAAGCAACCCTGCCACGAGAACTTTTGCGGCGGCAAATACAACTGCCCCGACGTTTGCCCGGTCCAACGCGCCTACAAAGAAAAGAAAACAATTCACGTCCCGATGAACCTCTTCGGGCGCGACCTCATCGCCACCGGCACGCCGGTTTTTAACGAAAAAGGCGACGTAATAAACGTAATCGAAAGTGACACCGACATCACCGACCTGCTTGAGGCGCAACGCAACTTGATGACCGCGCTGAAAACCGCGCAGGAATCCGAAAAATCCAAGACAAACTTTCTGGCGACAATGAGCCACGAACTGCGCACGCCGCTCAACGCGGTAATCGGGTACTCGGAGCTCACGCAAAACCCGGAGCTCAGCCACAAAGAGCGCATGCACAACTTGAAAAACATTCACTTTGCCGCCAATGCGCTCCTCAACCTCATCAATGACATTCTTGATCTCTCAAAATTGGAAGCCGGCCAACTCGAAATTCACAAAGTCCCCGTCGATCTTCGCATACTCAGCGAAGAGTTTTCGCGCATATTCAACTTCGCAGCCAAGAAAAAAGACATTTACCTGAAGTTCGACATCGCCGCCGGCACCCCCGTCCTGCTCATGGATCTTCTGCGGCTAAAACAGGTAATCATGAACATCGTCGGCAACGCGATAAAGTTTACGCACAAAGGCGGTATCGATGTCACAATCACATTCACCGCCGTCGGAAACGGAAAAATCGATCTGCTTCTGCGCATCAAAGATACCGGCATCGGAATCACGCCCGACGCGCTCGAAAAAATATTCAATCCCTTTGAACAAGACCTCGCGGGACGCATACGCGGACAGGGCACTTACGAAGGCACCGGACTCGGACTGCCGATCGTGAAACGTCTCCTCGAAAAAATGGGCGGCGACATAACCGTCGCCAGCAAACCGGACGAAGGCAGTGAATTCTCCGTCATTTTCCGCGAAGTTGAAACAACCGACAAACCTGCGTCAAATTCGCATCAGATGCCGGTGCCGGTCGCCGTCGAAGCAACCGGCAACGAAAAGCTCAACGCCACCGTGCTCATCGTCGACGACATCCTGATGAACATAAAGGTGCTCGGAAGAATGTTGAAAGCCATGGGGATGAAGGTGCTTGAATGCACTTCCGGCGCAGCCGCGCTTGAAATGATCAAAACCTCCCGTCCCGACCTCGTCATGACGGATCTGTGGATGCCGGGCATGAACGGCGAGGAACTTGCGCGCGCGATAAAGACGAATCCGGCAACCTCGTCGCTGCCGGTTGTTGTCGTGACGGCAGACGCCCAGCTTCAAGATGCCGACAAACTCTTCGACGAGGTGCTTTATAAGCCGATCACGCATGCGGGCATCTTGTCGGTGCTTGAAAGACAACTTCCCGCAGCAAAATAAAACATCCCGCGCCCCCGCCAAGAATCGAACTTGGATTAATCGTTTAGGAAACGACGGTTCTATCCGTTGAACTACGGGGACGGGAAATGAAAGGGCGGAAAACAAGCAGAGAACACCTTCCGGTCAAATATATTCCGGCGGGCCTTGCTCGGTACGGGCCGCCGACGCCTTTGCGCCCGGCGCGCCGGCGGTGATTTTTACCGGAAAAATGCTTTGCCTTTTAGGCACCCGGCGACAGCGTCCCCGCCTTCTGAATTTTAATCCTGAAACCAATGTTCTCCGACCTTGCCACACTGTTTATTCATTTCGCCGACGCCGCCGCGCCGGCAGCGCAAGCCGTTGCCGACACCGGCGTGCCGGCCGGCACGCCCGAAGCGCCCTCTTTGACGGAATCGCTCATGCGCATGTTGCCGATTATCCTTTTGGCCTTCGGCGTGATGTATTTGATGACCGCTTCGCAACGCAAACGCCAAAAAGAAATCGCGAAACAACAATCCGAACTGAAAGTCGGTGACCGCGTCGTCACCACCGCCGGCATTTTCGGAAAAGTCGTCAGCATCGACGGCGCGGCGGTCATGCTCCAAGTCAGCGAAGGCACGCGCATCCCTTTCCGTCGCGATGCCGTTACTGACATTTTGAAAGACGGCGACAAAGCCGAATCGTCCGATAAAAAATAAAAGTTTTCCGCACACACGCCGGCAAAGTGCCGGCGTTGTTTTTTCAAGATAAACTTTAGTCCCACCCGTTCCATGTCCGCAAAAATCTTTTGGCAACTTTTCGCGTCGGCGCTCTTCCTCGGTTACGCGATTTTCCGCCTCTTCCCGCTCCAAACGACCGAGTTCAACGTCTATATCCAAGACCGTGCAACGACCGATCAAGCGGAATTTAAAAAAGTTCTGAGCGAAGCCGAAATGCGCGTCAAAAACTGGAACAACGAAGCGGTGCCGGCGGACAAAAAATCGCAAACGATGTATAATGCCTTGCGCGACATTGGTGCCGGCAAAGGAGAAGACGGGAAATACCACGATTTGAGCAAATATTTTTCGGACATTAAGCTGGTTGCCGAAAAAAAGATTGAGCGCAAAAATGACTTTTTGTTGCAGGAACTCCTCCGCGAATCGCAGGGAAAACTCAAACTCGGCCTCGACCTGCAAGGGGGCATCGCCTTCACGTTGCGCGTCGATCCGAAAAATTTCGTGACGAGCAAATCCGCCGAAAGCCTGAGCGGCCAAGAAAAAGAAGCCGCGCTCAAGCAAATCGAAAAAGAAAAAAAAGAAATCGCAACCCGCGTCAAAGAAGGTCTCTCCCGCGCCGTAACCGTCATGGAAGGCCGCATCAACGCCACCGGCGTTGCCGAACCGCAAATCCGTCTCGTCGGCGACGACTCCATTGAAATCCAGCTCCCCGGCCGTGACATCGCGAACAATCCCGACGCCATCAACGCACTGAAAAAACCGGCAAAACTCGAATTCCGCACGGTGCACCGCTACTTGAAGCCGGAGCCCGGCACGCCGGAGCACAAAATCGTTACGTTGCGCGAAGACCCGCGCGACAAAACCTCGGCCCCGGTGCCTTACGAAGTGCTCTACAACCGGCACGAAAACCGCCAAACCGGCACCGTTTCCGAAGAACCGCTTTACATTAAGAAAAAAGCCGATGCGGCCGGCAACATCGTGAAATCCGCTCGCGCGCACGACTCCGAACCCGGCGCAGACTCACCCTACCAAACGAGCATTTCGTTCACGTCCGACGGAGCGAAAAAGTTCGAACAACTCACCGGTAAAATCGCCGCCCTGAACAACGCCGACCCGTCCTCCGCGCACAACGGACGCCTCGCCATCGTGCTCGACGGCGAACTCATCATGGCGCCCGGCATTCAGCCGGACAGAGTCACCGGCCTCTACCGTCCGCTCGGCCAAGGCGGAGCATCCATCGGCGCGGGTACGCCGCAAGCCGCGACCGATCTCGCCAACGTTCTCAACAACCCGCTCGAATTTCCCCTCGAACTCCAAGACAGCAAACAAGTCGGCGGCACGCTGGCCGACGACGCCAAAATCAAATCCGTTCACGCCGCCGCGTGGGGCGTCGGGCTGGTTGTTCTGTTCATGGTCATTTATTACCTCTGGGCCGGCGTCGTTTCCGTCGTCGGACTTATCGTGAATGTCGTGCTCATGCTCGGCATCATGGCGGCATTCGGCACCACGATTACGCTGCCGGGCATTGCCGCGCTCGTGCTCACCACCGGCATGGCGGTGGACGCGAACATCCTTATTTTCGAACGCATCCGCGAAGAACTCGCAGAGGGCAAAAATCTCACAGCCGCGCTCGCCGCCGGTTACGCGCGCGCCACGGCCACGATTCTCGACGCGCACATCACGTCGCTCATGACCGCGCTGATTCTCATCGCGATGGGCACCGGCGCGGTGAAAGGCTTCGGCGTCACGCTTGCCATCGGTATCGTCACGACAGTCTTCACGGCACTCGTCACCTGCCGCGCGCTGCAAGAACTTTGCGTGAATCTGGGCATTTTCACAAAAATCTTCAGCAAAATCCATTTCTTCCCGAGCGACGCAAAAATTCAGTTTTTGAACTACGCAAAGCCGGCATTCATCGGCTCCTGGATTCTGCTTGCCGTCGGCATCGGCACGTTAATTCATCGCGGCACCGACGCGTTCAGCAAAGACTTCAAAGGCGGCGAAGCCATCACCGTGCGCGTTGCCCCGGGCAAAGAACTCGACACCGGCGTTATTGTGAAAACCGCCGGAGCCGCCGGCGTTGAAGACGTCACTGCCTCCTACCAAAAAACAGTCGGCGGCGAGCAGGAGAAAATGCTCCGCATCGAAACCGCGCTCTCCGAGAACGCCGGCAGTGCGGCCGACTACTCCAACGTGAACAAAGCCTTCAAAGCCGTTTACGAAAAATTCCCCGAATACTTCGCCGGCGGCGACCCCGAAAAACTAGTCATCGGGCGCGACGCCATCGGCGGCACGGTTTCCGACAGCTTGCAGGAAAACGCAATTTGGTCCGTTGCCCTCGCCTTGCTCGGTATCATGGTTTACGTCGCCCTGCGTTTCGAAATCGGATTCGGCCTCGGCGCGATGGTCTCCTCGCTGCACGATGTGCTGCTCACGGTCGGCCTTTACGTCATGGTCGGGCATCAGTTTTCGGCGGCGATGATTGCGGCGATTTTGATGGTCGTCGGCTACTCGATTAACGACACCATCGTCGTGTTCGACCGCATTCGCGAAGAACTGAAACGCCACCCCGGCATGAACCTGCGCGACGTCATTCACCTCTCGATCAACCGCACGCTTTCGCGAACTGTCCTCACCGCGCTGACCGTGTTCTTGAACGCCGTTGCGCTTTACCTGTTCGGCGCCGGAGACGTGCGCGAATACGGA
>JAVBUU010000042.1:0-12765 GCA_031555005.1 Opitutales bacterium
TATTGAAGTGAGCGGCGGCTTGAACCTTTGAGCCGCCGTTATTAACGAACTTCAGGATGCGTTCTCTTAAATCAAGCGAGTAGGCTTTCATTGAAGAAAGCCTTTCTCAAAAACGTCCCAATGTCAATGGGAATTACTATAGTGTTTTCGAACAAAATTGATAGGTTGGCAAAACGATTCAATTTTTAACAGGAGGACGTGAAGGTCGCAGAGGATATTTCTCCACACTCTCCGCGACCTCCCGGTCATGTGTTTTTAAAGGCGACAAACCTCGCAATATCTTTGTTAAACGCTATAAGTTGTCTCCGATTTTTTTACTCGGCGGCTTCCGACTCTTTCAAGAGTTTTCGGAATTGCTTCGTCCGGTCATTGCCTTCCGGCAATTTTATTTCCGGAATCGCGTTGAGCTTTTTCAACATTATGTCGCCGGGAATTTTCATCGACCCGTCGGCTTGCACAACCGCCTTTTTGTCGAGCAGCGCGTAATGAAAATTGCCGCTCTCCTTCTCGAAATCAAAATTCAGCGCTTCCAGAAACGCATAGTCATGTTCCGCTTCGGGGTGATCCAAGACAACGTCGTGCTCATCAACGCAAATGTATTTAATTTCAACGGCATGGATCGCCTCAGAGCCGAGACGGTAAAAACGAAGAATGGTTTTTCTCGGCGCATCGCGTTCCAAGCAAACAAGAAACAGGTGCCCGTCGATTTTTCTTAAAAAACTGAAATCACAGAAGAACACCAATTTTTGCGTTTTCGGAACAATGCGAAGCGGAACTGCCTCTTTTTTTCCGCCCTTCCGGTGAAAAGCCACCCAATCGGCCGCAGCAAAACTCGTGCCCGGATTGCTTAGAAAAATCGTCTCGCCGAGCTCGCCGCCGAAATCCAGTCCGAGCAATTGCGTTTTGTCCGTCGTCGGACAATCTATCTTTCTCTCATGCAAAAAGTTTTTTAAATCTTTCGCCGGAATTTCACGGACGATTTTATGTTCGTCGGAAAATATCTTTGAAAACAAATCTTCGTCTTTGCCGCGGGGAAAAATCTCTTGATATTCGTGCTCAACAACGTGCCCGTCCTTTATTTTAAAGGAAACCAATGAGCCGCTCGTCGCGCCGTGTTTGAAGTAAGTGACGATTCTCTTCTCTTTGTTAGACGCGTCCTTGCCGCTGAATGCCAACAGCCGGGTGTCGAGCACCGGCGTTTCGTCGAGCATTTCGTAACACGCGCCCTTTTTTTGATAAACGTGGAAATAGAGACCGTTGCCGCCGCTGTGGCTTTTGTCGTGGGCGATCCAAATTTCCTTCGCCCCGTCGCCGTCGAAGTCCGTCTCGAAATAGTAAAAAACCTCAGGCGACTTGGCAAACGACACCGTTTCGAGGTGCGTATAAAGTTCCTTCGCATTATAAGCGAGCGCGAGACAGGAGCAGCAGATTGCCGCCGCAAAAGCGGAAACTAATTTTTTAACCATGGGTTTTCAAATTCCCTTCCACTTCGTTGTGTATGACTTTGTAAACATAGTCGTGATTATTCACCTTAAAGTGCCAGCGCCTTCCCTCCGGCGCGTTTTCGTCAAACGCCCAGGCGGAACGATAGTAGGAATAAGTGCCGAACGGTGTTTTTAATTTTCGCACAACCGCTGCGCCGTTATAAAGTTGTATCACTGATGCCTCCAAGGCCGTGAGCCGCGTTTTGCAATTATGCGGCACAAACACGGACGGCGGCGCTTCCCATTTATCCGGGAAAGTGCGTTTCACGGCGTTGAAGTAGGCAACCGCCTCTTTCTTCGCGTGATCCATGACTTTTATTCCCGAAAGGACATTGGTTTGCCAATTATAGACCTCCTCGGTGGTAATCTCGGAGCCGCGCTTGGAATCGACCTGCATAATCCCCCAGCCGTCGGGCGCGCCGTGGTTCGGCGTGCCGTTTATTTTTTTATAAATCTCCGTGTTAAACTGATTTAACACGTAAAAATGCTGCCGGCTCTCGTGCTGCGCGATCGCCCACGCGTACCAATGCGTGCCGCAATGCGCGTCGATGTATTTCCGAATCTGCGCGGGACTTGTGTTTTTACCTCGTATCAAGAAGGTTGCGATGTTTTTTCCTTTGCCGCCGGCAACAGAACGGACGACCGCTTTTCCGCCGAAAACCCGGTTTTTCAGCTGCGAATTTATATCCCAAACCTTGCCGTTTGAAACGCGGCCCTCGTCGTCCGTATGTTTTAAACTGATATTGTCTTTCCCGTGCCGGAGCTTGCTTTCGGACTCCGATTCAAAATGCAGAACGGCATCCGGGTCGTGCGCATCGGCATCAAGATGCACTTTCAAATTCGGCATTTGCGGGCTGCCGTCGTGATGCGAATTTTCGATAAAAAGCGTCTTGTCGCCGGCGTGCAAAACACAGGGAAACCAAGCGAATAAGCACAAAAAATACTTAAAATTCATTTCACCGGCGATGCTCCTCCGCCGCTTTTTTCTGTCAATAACGGAATGTCGCGCCGCCGGGCGACACGCCTCTCAATTCATTTTCAATTTTCGAATCAACCGCAAGCCGAGCGCGCAAGCCGCCGCCAAAACGCCGACGCCGAGCCCGAGCCAGATCCCCAGCCCCTGCATATCCAACACAAATCCCAACAGACAGGCAATCGGCAGGCAAACAAGCCAATAACACACAAACGCCGCGACGGATGAAAACGTCACGTCGCTCATGCCCCGCAACACCCCGCCGGTCACGACCTGAATGCCGTCGAACAACGCAAACGCGCCGGCGGCGACAAGAAATTTGGCGGCAAAAACCGCCGTCATCCCGGCATCAACCCCGTCGGCGTCGGGCCGGAACGCGGCGGGAATCCAATCCCGCAGCGCGACAACCCCCGCCGTATAAAGCCCCATAAACAAAGTCGCGAACAACAGCGTGCCGGCGGCAATTCGGCGAATGGCCGGAATGTTTTTTGCCCCAAAGGCCTCGCCGGCGCGAATGCTCGCCCCCTGCGCCAACCCGAGCGGGATCATGTAGGCAAACGACGCGAGGCTGTAAGCGATTTGATAGGCCGCCTGCTGCTCGCGCCCGAATTCGCCGACGAGCACCGGCGCAAGCGCAAAAACGCCGGCCTCAAACACCCACTGAAAAGAACTCGGCACCCCGATTTTCAAGGATTCGGCAAGCCGCGCGCGTTGAATGCCCTCGCGCCACAAGACAGGTTGCGCGCCGGGATGCAGCGCCAGCCCGGCCAACATCACGCACCGGGCGATCAGCGTGCCGAGGCCGCCGCCGGCAAGCCCCATTGCCGGCGCGCCGAGATTGCCGTACATAAAAACCCAGTTGCAAAACAAGTTGACCGAAATGCCGACGCAGAGCCAAAGAAGCGAAACCCACGGATGCCCGATCGCTTCGCGGTGGTTTTTCAAACACTGAAAAAGTAACGCCGGCAACACGCTCCAACACATCAAAATCGCGAACGGTTTTGCCTCCGCGATAACCGCCGCATCCTGATTCAACAAATCCAAAACATCCGCGCCGAGCTGTGCGGCAATGCCCACCGCCAGGCCGAAGACCGCCGTAATCAACAGCCCGTGCCGCAACGCAGCCGACCCCTCGCGCGGCCGTCTCGCGCCCTGCGCCTGCGCGGTCAACACCGGCACGGCGACCGCCAGCCCGAGCCCGAACACGAACGGCAAAAGCGAAAAACTGCCCCCGAGCGCCGCGGCCGCCAACGCCGTATCGCCGGCCTCACGCGTCTCCCCGATGCGGCGCGCCATCGCGCCGTCGGCCACAAACAACGCCCCCTGCCCCGCAAGCCCCATCGCAATCGGCAACGCGAGTTTCACGGTTTTCAACAATTCATCAAGGAATGCGGGTCTTTTATACGACATGACGTTTTCTCAAATCCGGTCCCGGCGATCGCGCGAAGCGCACTAAAACAGCAACCGGCAAAATCCGGTGACGCTACACGATGCCGACAACATCCTCCGGCGCAACCCAGGCGAAAACGTTTTCCTCAAAAACGCCTTCCGCGCGCGTCGGATTCAGCCGGGTGATCATTAACGCCTCGGTCGGATTGTCTTTCGCAACAAATGAACAACGCTCCGTTTCACCGAAAAAAGCCGTCGCGACGATGTCGCCGGCAAACGCGTTTTCGTCCGGCGGCATAACATCGACATGCAACGCCTCCGGGCGAATCACAACATCGACCGGCGTGCCCGGCGGCGGCTCCCCGCCGTTTCCGGAAACAAGCGCGCCGCGAATCTCGCCGAAATTCGTTTTCGCCAAAAACTCGCCCGCGCCGGCGGCGATTATCGTGCCGGCGAGGTGATTCGCCGCGCCGAACAAATTCGCCGCAAACCGGCTTTGCGGCCGCCGGTAAACCTCAAGCGGCGTCCCGGTCTGAAGAATTTTCCCGCCGGAAAAAACCGCAACGCGATCCGCCGTCGCAAGCGCAAGCCGGCAATCGTTCGTGGCGCACACCGCGCACGCACCGGTCTCGCCCGCGACACGGCGCACTAAGTCGAAAAAGGAACGGCGTTCGCTTTCCGGCAAATGCACGAACGGCTCGTCCAACAACAGCAAACGCGGACGCAAAACCAGTGCCCGCGCAAGCGCCGCGAGCTGTGTTTCGCCCGCCGAAAGCTGCGCCGGCCGGCGATTGCCGAGCGACTCGACAGACAGGCGGGCAAGCACGGAATCGACCGCCGCGCGCACCGCCTCCGGTGCCAACCGCCGCTGCTCCAAATCAAATGCGATATTTTCTCGCACCGTCATTTGCGGCCAAATCGCCGGCGTTTGGGCGACAAATCCGACACTGCGTTTTTGCGCCGGCAAACGCGTGATTTCGACATCGCCGGCAATGATTTTCCCGGCGTCGATTTCGGTCAAACCGGCAACGGCCCGCAGCAACGTCGATTTCCCGGAACCGCGGCTGCCGAGCACAAAAACCATCTCGCCCGGCGACACGCTGAAATTTACGCCGTCGAGCACCGGCAATGTGTCGTATTTTTTAAGAAGATTTTCGACGCGAAGCATTCGCCGAATCAAGCGCATCGCCGGCAATCGGTCAATTGCGCGCGCCAAACCGCCAAAAAAACAAGCCGCCCGCGCCGGCAAAAGCGACGCGGACGGCCTTAAAATTTTTTAACCTTAATTCTTTTCGGCCTCGCGCTTGGCGCGCTCCTCTTCCTCGATTTTCGCGCGAATGCGGGCGCGCTCTTCCTCTTCGATAATTTTCATTTTCGCCTTCTTGCGCTCGTCTTCCTCGACCGCGCTGCGCACTTCGTCCTCGATTTCGTCGCTGGCTTTTTTGAATTCGCGCTTCGCTTTGCCGAGCCCGCGCGCGAGCTCCGGCAACTTGCTGCCGCCGAACAAAAGCACGATCACGCCCACGATAAGCAAAATCGTGCCGGGGGACATGTCAAAAAGGTTGGCCGTGTAAACAGGAATCATGGTGAGAAAGCGTTAGCGAATTTGTAGCCTTCTGCAAACAACGAATTTTCCCGCCGGTTCCCGGAGAAAAATCCGGACGGTCGCGCCGGCTCATTCCGCCAAAATTCGGGCCAGTTCCGCGCTGTCGAGTTTGCCCTTTTCGTTGAACGGCAATCGCCCGACAAAAACAAACCGTTTCGGAACACAATGGCGGGCGAGCCGTTCCCGCACGAGCGAAGCCGCATCTTCGATTGAAATCGAGCCGCCGTTTTCGGTTTCGAGTATCGCCGCGACGCGCGCGCCCCATTCCGGGTCGGTTTCGCCGACAACCAAGGCGGCCCGCACGCCCGGCAACGAGACGAGCACCTCCTCCACGCGGCGCGGGTCGACTTTCTCGCCGCCGGTGTTGATGAACCGGTCTATCCGCCCGAGTAAATGCAAGAGCCCGGCATCATCAATAAAACCTTCGTCCTGCGTTAAAATTTTGCGCTCCGGTAACGGAACCGACTCGGCGAATATCTCGATTTGCCCGGCGGCATTCGCCGGCAACGCGTTTCCGCTTGCATCCAAAATCCGGATACGCGCGTGCGAAAGAATTTTTCCGGCAACCGGCTTTCCGGCGAGAAAATCCGCCGGCGCGTGCAACGCGACAAACGCCGCCGTTTCCGTCATGCCGTAACCGATGCCGACGCGAATTTGCTCCCGCCGGCACCGCGCGAGCAAATCCGCCGGCGTCGCCGCGCCGCCGAGCAATACGCAGTCGAATTGCCGGAGCCACGTCGCGCCGGCACAATCCGGGCGCTCCAAAATCCGGCGCAGTTGCGTCGGCACGAGCGAAACGGTTTTGAAAAATTTTACGGCCTCCGCCGGCAATGCCGGCAACGGCGCGTCAGTCAAAAACTTACCGTCGCACGGCTGCACCCGCCCGCCGGAAACGCGCGCGCGAAACACCGGCATGATGCCGCTGACGTGCCAGAGCGGGAGCGTCGAAAGCGAAAAAACCGGCGCGCCCCCGGCAAGAATTTCGCACTGCGCGCGCGCAGCGGCCTCGAGCGTCGCCGGCGTGTGCGGCACGAATTTCACTTTGCCGCCGGTGCCGCCCGTCGGGATGAAAATTTCCCCGTTTTCCGCCGGCGTGTTTTTGATGATCTCGTCGGCCTCCGCGCGTTCGGTTTCGCCCCAGTGCGGATTAACGCAAAACACGGGCAATTTTTGAAAAAACATGTCCCGCGGGGGGCACGCAGCTTGCGCGCCGCGTCCGACGTCCTTGCCGGACGCGCCCGAGCCGTGCTGCCGGCAAGATGCGTGCCCCTCCCGAGGCAGTTCCTCAAAATAATCTTCCGTGTCGAATCCGTGCGCATTCGCCCCTGCAAACGGATCTTCGCCGGCAAGCGACAGCGCGGCGGCGCGCCCGACTTCCGTTTCGAAAACGGACGAGTAAATTATTTTTTCCGGCGCGAAAACTTTCCGGCGTTGCCGGCGAAACGCGTCCCAGTCGCCGAGCAACGCCGGCTTTATCACGAGAAAGCCGAGCCGGTCTTCCGGCAACGCCCGGGCCGCCGAAATCGATTCGTCAAGCGCGAGCTTGGCCTCGATTTCCGGCGAAAATCTTTCCGCCGCCATGCGCGCGGGCGAAAACGGCTGCTCAAGAAATTCGAAAAACTCGTTTTCGAAAAACGGCAGCCACGGCGCGAGCGAGTCGAGCGTGCCGTTGGCGTCGAGCCGGAGTTTCTCGCCGGCGCGAAGGTGCGCCAAAATTTCGGATACGCGCGCCGTGTCGCCGCCGGCGATTTTCAGTTTGAACGTCGAAAATCCTTTCGCGCGTTTTTCGGCGAGCATCGCCGGCACGTCGTCGTTACCGCGCGGAAGAAATCCGGCGAAGCGGAGCGCCGCCGCCGGCGTTTTCCGTTTGGTCATCGAAAACGCGGCGCGCGTGCAGGGCAAATTCGCAGGCACCGGAGTTTTATTTTCGTCGCGGAAATTTTTCAAAAAGGCCTCGGCTTCGTCGAGCGTCTCGCACCCGAATCCCGGCCAGGGCGCGATTTCGCCGTCGCCGTCGGCGGTTTTTATCACAATGCTTTCGCGCTCCGTGAAAACGCCGGCCGCCGTGCGCAACGGCTTTTTAAAGCGTCGCCGGATGCGGAAATATTCGAGCGCGGAAGGCATTTGTTTCACGGGAAGTCGGAAAGGACACAGAGTGTTTGCGTTTTTTTCAATCGCCGAGAATTCTCGACGGCATGATTTCAGAACAAAAACGCGACGAATTTCTTAATTTTGCCGCCAATCTCGCCGACCGGGCCGGCGAATTTTTGCGCGAAATGCATGCGCGTGCCGACACGGAAATCGAAATCAAGGCCGACGGCTCGCCGGTGACCGTCGCCGACAAGGAATGCGAGCGCCGGTTGCGCGCATGGATCGCCGAAAAATATCCGGCGCACGGCGTCGTCGGCGAAGAATTCGGCAAGGACCGCCCGGACGCCGAATTCGTGTGGATACTCGACCCGATCGACGGCACAAAATCCTTCATCCCGCGCGTCCCGCTCTACGGCTTGCTTTTCGGCCTGCTGCATGAGGGCAAGCCGTTCCTCGGCGTCATCGACCAGCCGGTTGTCGGGCAGCGCGTCATCGGCACCGCCGCCGGCACGCTTTACAACGGGCGTCCGGCAAAAGTCTCGCAAAAGAAAAAACTCGAAGACGCGTTGCTGCTCACGACGGACATAAAAAATGTTTCGAAATACCAACGTGAGGCGCCGTTCAAAAACCTGATCAACCGCTGCGGGCTTTTCCGCACCTGGGGCGACTGCTACGGTCACATGATGGTCGCCTCGGGCAACGGCGACATCATGGCGGATCCGGTGTTAAGTCCGTGGGACTTGTTGCCGCTGATCCCTATTTTGCACGGTGCCGGCGCGGTCGCGACGGACTGGCGCGGCGGCGACGCGATTCTCGCCGGCAACATCATCACGGCCAATCCTTGGTTGCACGAGCAGGCATTGGCCGTGCTGAACGCACAGGGCTGATCCCGGCGTTATTTTTTCAGCTTCTTAATTGCGGCATCAACGCGCTTGCGGAACGCTTTATCCGACACTTTCTCTGCGGCCTTGCTCAGCATGTCGAAATTCTCGTCGGTCGCCAGGCGCGTAATCGCCTTCAGGCTCTCGTTGCGAATCGCCTCGTCGGCATCGGTCAAGTTTTCCGCAAGCGCCGGCAGGGTTTGACGCAGCGGGCGGCGTGTCGCGATCGTGATGAGCGCCTTCCGCTTTGCGGCATCGTTCTTCGCGTCGCCGATGATTTTTGAAAACGCGTCGGCCGTTCCGACGCCGCTGATGCAGTAAAGCGATTGTTCGGCCGCCGTCTTGCAGCCGTCTTTGCCGAAATACCCGAGCAGGAGCGCAACGTCTTCCGGCGCGCCCATGAGCCCGAGACAAATCAACGCTTCGGTTTTCACGCCGGAATCGGCGTCGTTTTCGAGTTTTGCCCGGATCGCGGGCAGCGCGCTCGTTTGCTTGATTTCAGCCAGTGCGCCCATGACTTCGACGGCGGTTTGTCCGCCGGCCGTCGGCAGAAATTTTTCAAGCATGGCGCCGGTCGCCGGGTTTTTGCTTTCGAGCAAATAGGCGATTGCGGCGCGCTGCCGAAACGGAACGCCGGTGTCGGCAAGCGCCGCTGCCGGGGCGAGCTTATTTTCGCGAAGCAAGGTTAATTGGGCGATGAATTGTTGATGCGGCGTCGCGGGCGCGTCGGCGGCAAATGCGCCGGCGGTGCCGGCAACGAGGAGCGTTGTTAAGAGAAATGTTTTTTTGAAAAAGTTCATTAGCTTTTTTTGTAGTTAGAGTTTGGATACACGAATTATGCCGGCAATGTCGGCGGTATCACGCGATGTCGGAGAACTTCCACGGGGCGCGGAATTTCGGCGTCAACATTTCGCTCGCGGCGGCATCGTTGCGGATGGTTTCCGTTGCCGGATCCCAGTGAATCGTTCTGCCGGTGCGCATGGCGATGTGGCTGAGGTGGCCGACCGAGGCACTGCGGTGCGCGGCTTCGCAAGGCGTGATGCTCGTCCGGCGATCTTTGACGCAGTCGATGAAGTTGCGCCAATGATCGTCGCTGCAATAAACCTGCTTTTCGTCGTCGCGCGGCGTTTGGAGGAGAATCTTCGGATCGGAGGCACGCAGGTAGCCGCGGCCGATATCGACCCAACCTTTTTCGCCGATGAATTTCGTGCCGCCGAGCCCGGAGGGGAGCGAATTGAGCGTCATGACAAGGCCGTCGGCGTAATCGCAGGTGCAGCCGTATTCGTATTCGGCATCCCAAACGCCGTCGGCGCCGTAGGTGCCGGTGCCGGAGATTTTCACGGGACCGGTGTTGTCCAAACCCATCGCCCAGTGGGCAATGTCCACATGGTGACCGACCCAGTCCATGAGCGCGCCACCGCCGTATTTCAGGTTATAGCGCCATTCGTGGTGGACGATGCGCGGATCGTATTCGCTCCATTGCGCGGGGCCGACCCAGAGTTCGTAATCGAGTCCGGCCGGCACGGTTGCCGGGCCTTTACGCTCGGGCGCGGTGATTCTGCCGCCGTAAAATTTGCCGGGCATCGTGATTTCGATGCGCCCGATTTTGCCGAGACGTCCGTTAACGACGAGTTCGGCGGCGCGGCGAAACGTGCCGATGGAGCGCTGCCAGCTGCCGGTTTGCCAAACGACGTTGTTTTCGCGAACGGCTTTGCAGATGGCGCGGCCTTCGGCGAGCGTGTGCGCGAGCGGCTTTTCGCCGAAAATATCAATGCCTGCGCGCGCCGCAGCGACCGAAAGAATGCCGTGCGTGTGGTCCGGCGAGCCGAGGATGACGGTGTCGATGCCGGAGGCGAACATGTCGCGGTAGTCGTTGTAGCCGCGCGTGCCGGTTTTGCCGTATTTCTCGTTTGTCTGTTTCACGCCTTTTTCGCGGCGCGCGGTGTCGACGTCGCAAATTGCGACAACTTCCACGTCCGGCATTTCGAGGAAGCGCGCGGCGTTGAAGTAGCCTTGCGCCATGCCGAGGACGCCCATGGTGATTTTGTTGCTCGGCGAAACGGCGCCGTTGAGTCCGAGGACGCGCGCCGGGATAATCGTCGGGAACGCAAACGCGGCGCCGGCGACGATGCCGGCGTTGCGAATGAAATGCCGGCGCGAAACGGTTTGCGCGGCGAAAAGCGGGATTTTTTTCATGTGTTTAAAATTTTTGTTTTTTTGCCGGCGTTATTTTTTTTCCGGTGCGCCGGCGTTGAGCCGGAATTCCGTTTTTCGGAAATCGCAGCGCGACGAATTGCCGGCGAGGATTTCGAAAACGCCGGGGTTTGCCGCCCATGTGTTTTTTTCAGAATCCCAATACGAGAGATCGCGCGTCGTGATTTCGAATTCGACAGCTTTGCTTTCGCCGGGTTGCAGGAAAATTTTTCGAAACCCTTTCAATTGCTTGGGCGGACGCGGGACAACCGGTTTTTGCTCCGCGACGTAAAGTTGGACGACTTCGGCACCGGCAACCTTGCCGGTGTTTCGCACGAGGACGGTCGCTTTGAGCGTTTCGCCGGCGTGTATGTTATTTTTGGATACAACAGGTTTTCCGATTTCAAACGTCGTGTAGCTCAGTCCGTGTCCGAACGGAAAAAGCGGCGCGATGTTTTTCGCGTCAAACCACCGGTAGCCGACAAAAATTCCCTCGGCGTAATCGACGTTTTGGTCGCTGTAAGCGTTGAGCGCGTGCGCCGGGCTGTCGGCCGATTTTTTCGGGAAAGTGAACGGCAGCTTGCCGGACGGATTCACGTCGCCGAACAAAACGCGGGCGAGCGCGTTGCCGCCTTCCATGCCGGCATACCAGTATTGCACGAGCGTCGCGGCTTCGCCGGCCCACGGCATTTCCACCGGCGCGCCGCTGAGGTTCACGACGACGGTGCGCGGGTTGATTTTTAAAAGCGCGGCAATCGCTTCGTCGTGGCCGGGCGGCAAAAGCAAGTTCGGTCGGTCGCCGCCTTCGCATTCTTTGGCGCGTCCGTGGCCGTGTTCCGTGCCGGTGAAAACAATCACGGCGTCGGCGGCGCTTGCGGCGGCAAAAACTTTTTCGCGCGCGGCGGCCTTTTCCGACGGCGGTTCCCAGCCGAGGAAGAACGCTGCGTCGCCGGTGTTTTGGAAATACTCGGCGACGATTTTGTATTTTTCGCCGTCGTTCAGTTTCACGGTGCCGGCTTTTTCGCGAAGGCCGCCTTTGCTCCAATTATCGACAATCTTTTTTCCGTTAACAAAGAGGCGCGCGCCGTCGTCGGCACGCAGGCAAAAGGTAAACTCGCCGGTTTCCGGCGCGACTATTTCGCCGGTCCAGCGCGCGGAAAATTGCGTCGTTTTGATGCCGGGCTTCGGTGCGTTTTTCTTCCAGTCGAAATCGAGTTGCCGGTCAAAACCGATCGCCGCCGGCGCGTCTTTCAGCTCGGCGTTGTTGAAATATTCCGCGCGCCAGGCCTTGATCGTCATGCCGGCGTCTTTGATTTCCGTGTCCGTCGTGAGCAGCGCGCTTTCCGGGATTTGCGAAAAAACCGGTTTCGCGTCGCCGGCGGCGAGCGGGAAATAACTGACGTTTACGCCGGCTCCGAGCCGCGAGCGGATGCCGTCGAGCGGCGCGATTTCGTAAGGCGGCTTGCCCTCGGCGCTCCACCCTTCCGTACAGTGTTTCGCGACGGCGTTTTTCCCGAGGACGACAACGTTTTTCAGCGCGCCGGCGTTCAGCGGCAAAACCGCTTTGTCGTTTTTCAAAAGCACGATTGCGGCCTCGGCGATTTCGCGCGCTGTCGCTTGATGCGCCGGCGTGTTGCGTGCGCCGGCGGCGCGCGGCAGTCCGTCGATTTTGTGGATTTTCGCCATCACATACAGGATGCGGCGCACTTTGTCGTCGATGACGGATTGCGGGACTTTGCCGGTTTTCACGGCGTCGAGCAGCGGCGCGGTGAAATACCGGATGTTGTTGCCGGAATTCATTTCGATGTCGGTGCCGCCGAGCGCGCCGCCGAGCGTGTCGTGCAGCGAGCCCCAATCCGTGACGACAAGCCCTTTGAAGCCCCATTCGCCTTTGAGGATTTTGTTGTTCAGATAATCGCTGTGGCTGCAGTATTCGCCGCGGAATTTGTTGTAGGCGTTCATCACGGAGAACACGCCGGCTTCCTTCACCGCCGCTTCAAACGCCGGCAAATAGATTTCGCGCAACGTGCGCTCGTCCGCTTCGGCGTTCATCTTGTAGCGGTTTCGCTCCTGGTTGTTCACCGCAAAATGCTTCACGCATGCCGAGACGTTGTTGGCCTGAATCGCCTTGATTTCGGCGACGGCGAT
>JAVBUU010000009.1:0-5872 GCA_031555005.1 Opitutales bacterium
TACGCCTACTTCACGCCGAAAAACCCGGACAAACCGGAAATCCACGGCGGCTTCGCCATGGCGCATTGGAACGGCAGCGCGGACATCGAGGCGCAAATCAAAAAGGATTTGAACGTCACGATTCGCTGCATTCCGCTCGAAGGCGAAGCGGTGCCGGGCAAGTGCATTTTCACCGGCGAACCGAGCGAGCGCCGCGTGGTTTGGGCAAAAGCGTATTAAAAAAACCGCGGATAGCTCGGATTGCTCGGATAGTTTGAAAAATCCTCCAATCGGAAACTTGTAATTAAATTTTAACTACAAGTTTTTAAATCATCCGTGTTATCCGTGGTTCTTCTTTTTTGAAATTTCACGCGGTGCTTTTAGCCTTTTACAAACCCTTCGGCGTTTTGAGCCAATTCACGCCGGACGGCTCGGCGAACGGCACGCTCGCGGCGTTCGGTTTCCCGAAAAACGTCTATCCGCTCGGCCGGCTCGACGCGGACTCCGAGGGCTTGCTGTTGCTGAGCGACGAGCCTGCGCTCAACGCCAAATTACTTTTGCCGGAACACGCGCACCGCCGGCGTTACCTCGTGCAAGTCGAGCGCGTGCCGACGCCGGAGGCGCTCCGGCAACTCGAGCGCGGCGTCGTTATCCAAGAGTATAAAACTCGCCCGTGCGACGTCTCGTTATTGGAAAACGCACCGGTTTTGCCGGAGCGCAATCCGCCGATTCGTTTCCGGAAAAACGTCCCGACCGCGTGGCTTGCGATGGATTTAATCGAAGGCAAAAACCGGCAGGTCCGCCGCATGACGGCCGCCGTCGGGTTCCCGACCCTGCGTTTGGTGCGCCGGCAAATCGGCGACTTTACCGGCGAAGATTTATTGCCGGGCAAATGGCGTGCACTGTCGCCGGCGGAGCGTAAAGCCGTCGGGCTTTAATCGTTCGACACAGTTTTTCAAAAAAACTGTTTGTGCCGCCGGATTTTTGCGGTTACGCAACTGCGGGAAATCCATTCCGCATGTCCGCACAAGAAATTCATACTCACGACGACAACCTGTTTTACAAACCGGCCGAGGAATTTTTCCCCGCTTCGCCGGCAGGATTGACTTACGACGACGTTTCGCTCGCCACGCGCTTCTCCGACGTTTTGCCCCGGCAAACGCGCCTTGACACGCAACTTTCCGACCGGCTTTCGATTTCGCTGCCGGTGATTTCGTCCGACATGGACACCGTCACCGAATCCCGCATGGCAATCGCCATGGCGCTCAACGGCGGCCTCGGTCTGATTCACTACAACATGTCTGAAGCCGAGCAAATTACGCGCGTGAAGAAAGTGAAAAACTACATTCACGGCATGATTGACGAGCCCGTGTGCGTATCGCCGGAACAAAGCATTGGCGACATCCTGCAACTCATCGAGGACAACGATTACAAGTTCACGACATTCCCGGTCGTCGATAAAAACAACAAACTGCTCGGGCTTTTGCGCGGCAGCGTCGTAAAAGAACGTCACCGGAATTTGCTCGTTTCGAAGGCAATGCTCGAGCGCGGCGAAGTCAGCACGGTTTCGGAAAAAGATTTGGCCTCCGACCCCATCGCCACCGCCGATCACATGTTTTCCGAACACATCGGAATCAACAAACTGCTCGTCGTGGACGCGAAAGACCGGTTGCGCGGCTTGTTCACGCTCTCGGACGTCGAAAGCATCGCCGCCGAATCGAAGGCGAGCCTGAAAGCCTCGCGCGACGAACAATTCCGGTTGCGCGCCGGCGCCGCGGTTTCCGTGCCGCGCAAGCCGGACGGCGAAATCGACCGCGACCACTTGGTCGCGCATCTCGGCGCGATGGTCGCCGAAGGACTCGACGCCGTGGCGATTTCGACGGCACACGGACTCTCAAAGGGCGTGGGCGACGCGGTGCGCGTCGTGCGCGAAGAATTTCCGAAGCTCACCATTATCGCCGGCAACGTCACGAGCGGCGAAGGCGTGGAATTTTTGGCAAACGCCGGCGTCGATGCCGTCAAAATCGGCCAAGGCCCCGGCTCCATCTGCACGACGCGCATCGTCGCCGGCGTCGGCATTCCGCAACTCACCGCGCTCTACGTCGCCTCGCGCGCGGCGCGCAAACGCGGCGTGCGCATCATCGCCGACGGCGGCATCAGCAAGAGCGGCGACATTGTGAAAGCGCTCACGCTGGCAGACGCCGTGATGCTCGGCAGCATGCTTGCCGGCTGCAAGGAGGCGCCCGGCAAAATCATGGAAATTAACGGAAAACTTTACAAAGAATACCGCGGCATGGGCAGCCTCGAAGCCATGAAAAAAGGCTCAGCCTCGCGCTACGGCCACGACACGGCGAAAAACGCAAAACTCACGAAGGTCGCAGCCGAAGGCATCGAGGCGTTGAAAGAAGTTTCCGGCAGCGTGGACCAAGTGCTCGCGACACTTGCGGGCGGCGTGCAAAGCGGCCTCGGTTACGTCGGTGCCCGCGACTTGGAGGGCTTGCGCGCCCGCGCGCGCTACATCCGCGTGACAACGGCAGGATTCCGCGAATCGAATCCGCACGATGTTGTCGAAATTAAAACATCCCGGTAACCCGCCGGCGAATTCATTAAATAATCACCGGAAAAAAATTCCATCATGCCGCTAATCGACGGAAACCTCATCGCCCAACAAGTTCTCGCGGAAGTCAAAACCCGCGTCGCCGCGCTCGCACCGGTCGTCCCGCACGTCGTGTTCGTGCGTGTCGGCAACGATCCGGCGTCGATTTCTTACGTTAATAAAAAACAAAAAACGGCTGCCGAAGCCGGCATGAAAGCGTCGCTGAAACTTTTCGAGGACACCGTTTCCAAAACCGAATTGTTTGCCTGTCTCGACGAACTCAACGCCGACCCGAACGTCCACGGCATTCTCGTCCAAGCGCCGCTCCCGAAACATTTGCCGGAAACGGAAGTGTTTAACCGCATTTCGCCGGACAAAGACGTGGACGGCTTCACGACGACGAGCATCGGCCGGCTCGTGCAGGAATTGCCGGGCGCGTTTGCCGCGTGCACGCCCGCCGGCATCATCGAATTGCTGAAACGCGCCGGCGTCGAAACCGCCGGCAAACACGCCGTCGTCATCGGACGCAGCCTCATCGTCGGCAAACCGGCGGCGTTGCTGCTGCTCTCGAAAGGCCTCGACGCCACGGTGACCGTTTGCCACTCGCGCACGAAAAATCTCGCCGAACTCACGCGCCAAGCGGACATCGTCGTCGCCGCCATCGGTAAAGCGCATTTTGTCACCGGCGACATGGTAAAACCCGGCGCCGTCGTTATTGACGTCGGCATTAACCGCATTCCGGACGCGACGAAAAAAACCGGTTACCGGCTCGTCGGCGACGTCGATTTCGATGCCGTTGCGCCGAAAACCGCGCTCATCACGCCCGTCCCCGGCGGCGTCGGTCCGATGACTGTCGCGATGCTGATGAAAAACACGCTCGACGCTTGCGAACGCACGCAAAAGAAAGCGTAACCGGCAGCCGCCGGCGGTTCGTTTTTCTTAATTCCCACTTCTTAACTCAGCGCCCGATGCCGGAAAAAGATTTCAAAACGCCCTCGGAAATTCCGCCGGTGCTGCCCGACGCACCGGAAATGCCGCTCGTCGCCGGCGAGGAGCAAAAGACCGCCGAGGCCGTGCGCCCGCTGCCGCCGCCGGCACCGTTGCTTTGGCGCGCCGCCGCGTATTTACTTGATTGGGCGCTCGCCGGCTTCGCACTGCTGCTCCTGCTCCGATGGGTAGTGCCGATGGAACATCCGGACGGACCGGCGGCCGCGATAGGCTGGTTTAAAGAAATTTGGGCATCGTATTCGCCGGCGGCAGATCCGAAAAAACCGCTCGGGTTTTCGGAGATGACGGCGATTTTGGAGCGCACGCGCGCAATTGTCGAAAACCCGCCTCAAGCGGCCGCCGACATGGCCGTCTTCATCGCCACGGTTCAATCCATGTTCTTCTGGGCGTTTTTCACGATTACCGAATTTTTCACCGCCGGCGCCTCGCTCGGGAAAAAAATTGGCAATCTGCGCGTTGCAAGCGGCGACGACTACGGCCCGCCCCGGTTTTTCGACTCGCTCGTCCGCTCTGCGTGGAAAGCGTTTTTCTATTGTTCGCCGAACGGAATTTTTCTTCTCGTCGGGATTATCGACGCCCACGTCCCGTTGTTTAATGTTCGCCGGCGCAGTTGGCACGATATGTTCTCGCGCACGGAAGTCATCGACGCGCGCTATGCGCCGCTGCCGCCGCCGGAAGAAGAAAACGACGAAAACGATTTCTGATCGCCGGCAACACCGACACCCGTTTCCTTCCCCGCAATGTCCCTTCCCAAAAAACTTTTTTCCGCCGCCGCGCTTTCCGTCGCGCTGTTCGGCTCCCTGCTTCAGGCCCAAACAACCTCGGAGAAAAAATACTCCTGGGATCGTGAAACGGAAACCCCGTCCGAGCCCGAAAAACCGACACCTCCGCCAAAACCGGCGCCGGCAACGCCCGCCCCCAAACCGAAAACCGCTTCGGACTTCGAACCGCTGGCACCCGCGCCCGAGAAACGCACGGGACACCTCGAACTCTCCGCCGCCGGGCTCTATGTTTTCAGCCTCGGAAGCGACGCCGACAACCAAACCGGCTGGGGCGCGAGCGTCTCCGCGCTCGTCGCACCGGCACGAGGCGCCGACACAAACTGGCAGCTCCGTTACGGACTCGAATTTCTCTACTTCGGCACCTCGGGCGACAACGGCCCCTCCCACGAAACCATCGACACCGGCAACGTCTTCCTCATGCTGGGCGGCTCCTACGCTTTCACGAAAAACTTTGAACTCGGCGTCCTCCTCGGCTGCGGCATCGGCGGCTCCTACGGCGAAACCGTTTCCGGCGGGCACAAAGAGCGAAACGGCAACGTCAACATGGGATTTCAAATCAAACCGATCGCCGTTTTCCACCTTTCCGAAAACGTCGAACTCTACGCCGCCTACCGCCTCGCCTACATTTCGCCGTTCGTGAACACCGATCTCATCGACTACCGGTCGATCGACATGTTTTTACAGTCGGCCGAAATCGGAATCACATGGCGGTTCTGACCGTGCGACCGCAACCGGCTTGCCGCTTTCATTGAATTGCGAAAACCGGAATCCGCCAAAAAAACGCGCCGGCAACCGACGCACTTTTTTATTCCCATCCGCCCCCTTTTGACCATTTGATTTTCCGCGCATGAGCAAGATGAGATCGCCCACGCCGTCCGTTTTTATCCGCGGACTCGGTGCCTACACGCCGGAACGTCGACTGACGAACGACGACCTCTCGAAGATCGTCGACACCACCGACGAATGGATTCGCACGCGCTCCGGCATCCGGGAACGCCACATCGCCGCCCCCGGCGAAACCACGGCCGACCTCGCAACCAAAGCCGCGGAACTCGCAATCGCCCGCTCCGGACTTCAAAAAGAAGACATTGATCTGATTATTGTTGCGACCATTACGCCGGATGTTCCCTACCCGTCCGTCGCCTGCGCGACACAACAAAAACTCGGCTTGCGCCCCGACATTCCGGCATTCGACGTCACCGCCGCCTGCTCCGGCTTCATTTACCTCCTCCAAATCGCAAATCACATGCTGCGGGCGGGCAGTTACAACAACGCCCTGATTATCGGCGCGGAACGCATTTCCTCGATTGTCGACTGGCAGGACCGCTCGACGTGCGTGCTTTTCGGCGACGGCGCCGGCGCGGCAGTCGTCTCCAAGTGCGACCTCGCCTACATCGGCATTCTCGGCAACGTCCTCGGCGCAGACGGCTCGAAAGGCGAAATTCTGACCTGCCCGGCGCGCACCGGCGAAAAACCGGCACCGGTCGCCGACCTCCCCGTCGGCAAT
>JAVBUU010000132.1:0-9677 GCA_031555005.1 Opitutales bacterium
TCCGGCGCACAGGCGGTGTTGGCAAAAAACAGCGGGTAATCGATGCCGATGCCGAGAACCAAAATGAGCGCGAGCATGGCGAAAAGGTTGAACGGCTGCCCGGTCAACGCGAGCGCGCACGGCGCGACGGCGACGGCAAGCAGTATCGGAATCGTGCAGCGGATGCCTTTCGAAAAACCGAACCGGCAAACAAACAAAACGCCGATCAACGCCAACGCCAACCCGAGCAATTCGCCGAGATATACGCGGAACGTCGAAAACATTTCGGTAAATTCCGCGCGACGGTTCATCCAATGCGTGCCGGCGATTTTTCCGGCGACCTCGCGCATGAGCGCGTCGTCCGTCGCACCGGTTACCGGAATCAACGCCGCGACGCCGGCGTCTCCCGCGTCGAACCACAGCAGTTTCCAGCCCTCGCTCACCGGGCTCGCGAGCCATTGCGCCGGCGTGAAAGCGCGAAATTCGAGTGCCGGCGGCGCGAGTTCGATTTCGTTTTCCTTTAAAACGTCGAGCACCGTCGGCATCGCTTTTTTCACGCATTCGAAGTTTTCGCGTTGCCGGCGAAGCGACGGAATTTGCTCCGCAATATTCCGAAAATTTTTGATTTTGTTTTCCGCGCGCAATCGCGCCAACTCGGGCTGCAGCGCCTCCGTGCGCCGGAGCGTTTCCTCGGCGGAATCGCCGTGAACGACAAAAAAAGTCGTCTCGCCGGACTGTCCGGTAATCGCGCCGATGCGGTTTTCCGTTTCGCGGAATTCTTCCGGAAATCCCTGTAATTTCGCAACGTCGTCATCCGGCGCCAAGCGCGTCAACCCGAACAACGCGATGCCGGCGAAAAGCACCGGAACGCCGAAGCGCACGCGTTTATTTTCGCGCCAAAGCGCGAGCCACTTTCCGGCGAGCCGAAGTCCCGGCGGCCGGCGCACCGGCAGTTTTTTCGATAAGAACGGAAACCACAAAACGACTGTTACAAATGCCGCAAGCAGCCCGGAAACCGCGCAAACGGCGAGTTGGCGCAGCCCGGGAAACGGTGCGATCAGCAGTGAGACATACGCAATCACCGTCGTGGACATCGCCAAAATCAGCGCCGGCAGCAGTTTTTTCAAACTCGACACCGGCGAATCTTCCGCGCCGTTCATCATGCGCTCCGTGAGATAGTGCAGCGAATAATCGACCGCCACGCCGATGATGCTCGTGCTTAAAACGAGCGCAATGACGTGTATTTTTCCGAACACGGCCAGCACCGCCGTAATGCCGGTCAGCAATCCGGCGGAGACGGAAAGCAGCGTGAGCCAAACCGGGCGGAACGAGCGGAAGAAAAACAAACTCACGAACACGACACCGGCAAGCGACACGCTGCCGATAAGCGACATATCCCGCTGCGATTGCGCGGCGGCATAGTCGCTGTAAAATAAAGCCCCTCGCCGGAGAATTTGCGCGCCTGGAAAACGCGCGCGGATTTCGTCGTCGAGCCGGTCGAGACACTCGACGAATTCGCGCGTCGCGGAAACGTCGAACGACGAGGCGCGCGTTTCGCCGCGCACAAAATACCAACGGCGGCCGGCGTCGTCGGTGTTCGTCAGCCATTCGCCGCTCAGCGTCAGACCGCCGGCGTTGTTTTGCATCGCGAGTTGTCGGGCGCGCGTGAGCAGCAGCGGGTCATTTTTAAGTTCACCGGCACCGACGCCGGCAATCGGCGAATAAAGTTGGGCCGTCACGCGCCCGGCGTAAGCGCGCGGATTTGTTTTCAGACTTTCGCGCACGCCGGCGTCGAGGATTTGCGCACGGTAATCGAAAAAAGTTTTTCCCCAGAGCGCTTGCTTTTCCGCATCGGTCGGACCGGTCGCGACCGCGATTTGCGGCAACGACTTCAACTGCTCGAAACACAGTTGCGCGGCGGCGACGGATTGCTCCGGCGTCGCTTCCGGCGGCAACGAAACGAGCCGGATGATTTGCCGGTTGAGACGCCGGACGCTCGCATCCGAAATTTCCGTCGACACGCCCGGCGGCGCGTTGCGCGGCAGCATTGCCAGAATGTCCGTTTCGACCGGCATCGATATCGTCAGCTTCCAACCGAGCAACGCCGCCGGAACAATCAGGAAAACGAGCCACGCGACGCCGAGGCGCGCGAGCGTTTTTTCCGTGATGATTTTTTCGAAAAACATGCGTCAGTTAAACAGCGCCGCTTCTTCCGGCGTTAATGCCGCCGGCATCGTGCGGTGATTAAAAAAACGAATTATCGTTTTGTCGCCCTGCCGGTCTTCGACAATAAGGCGTTCCGCGCACGCGGCACCGGACATTTCCAGGCGTTTGAAAATTTTGTCCAACGGCGCACGTGCCGGCACGAGTTCCATTTGCCACGCGCCGCCGGCGGACTCTGAAAACGTCACGGAGAAATTCTTTTTCAGCGCATCGTAATCGGCGCGAAAAATCGAAATGAGGATGCTGTTGAATTGAAAAAGCTGCGGGTGCGATTCCGCCGTAACAATTTCCGGCTGTTGCCCCGGCAACGTTTGCACCATGCGTTTCGCGTCGAGCAGGAGCGTTGTTTCGAACGGTTTTTTCTGATGCCGACGCAGCCCTTTTTCCTGCGAAACGATCAACTCGCCGCTTGATTTCAACGGACGCGCCAGGCCGCTGATCGCGCGGGTTTGCTCAAATTCACAGCGCACGGTTTTTTGCGCCGCGAGTTGTTTTTGCAATTCGTCGAGCGTGAGCGCGCGCGCCGGAAAAACGCCGGCGATGCCGAATAAGAAAACAAAGAAAATTTGTGTCGTCCGCTTGCCTTGCGTGCCGCAATGCGAATTTCCGTTGCCGGCAAGGATGTCGGCAAACGCACGCAAGATGCGTGCCCCCCCCGATTCAGATTTTTTGAGCATCATTATTCGTGTTGCCGGGCGTTGCCGGTGCGTTCAGGCACGCGAGCAATTCCGGAGGACTCGCGAAACACATTTCTTTCGTCGTCTTGTTCACTGCGATTTGCGTCGTCTGCGCCTTCGTCAGGCGCGCGCCGGTTTCGATGTCGCAAATTTCGTAGTTAATCCGAATTCGGTTTTCGTATTCGGCGAGCGTCGCCGTCACTCGAATTTTTTGACCGAACAAAACCGGTGCGACGTATTTCACGCGCGACTCGACAATCGGCCAAACGTAGCCCGATTCCTCCATGCGCCGGTAGCCGTAATCAAACGAATCCAACAGCGCCTCGCGCGCATATTCGAAATAGCGGAAATAATTGCCGTGCCACACGACGCCCATCGGATCGACGTCGCAGAACGCCGGACGCAGCTCGACGGAGGCGCTGCGCGCTTGCGTAATTTCAGTGTTCATTGCCGGAATAGACATTTTTATTTTCCCAAAAGTTATAAAAATTAAACCAATCGAGCGGCGCGCGCAGACAATTTTCCTCGAGTTTCTCGGCAAACCGGCGCGTTTCGCGTTCGAGGTCGCCGGTGCGCGTCGAGCGCCGGATTTCGAGCGGATCGGCAAAAAAATCGATGCGGATTTTTTTTCCGCCGGATTCCTTTAATCCGAAAACCAAAAAAACCGGACAGCGCAATGCCGCCGCCAACACGAATGCGCCTTGCGGGAAAGCCGCCGGCGCGCCGAGAAAGTCGACGCGCGTCAGCCGCCCGGGATTGGTCGCAGAAGTGCGGTCCGCCGTAATCGCGACCCACTCGCCGGCATCGATTTTTTCCCGCAGCAAAATCGCCGTCTCGGGGCCGAGCGTTTTCGTCGAAATCAAATTAATGCCGGAATCCGGCGCGAGTTCGTGCAGCAGTCTGTTGAATTGCTCGGCGTGCTCGGTAAACGTGAGAATATTGATTTTCAGCCCGCCGCGTGCGGCGAGCGCGCGACAAAATTCGAAATTGCCGAGGTGCGACGCGAGAATGAGCGCACCGCGTTTTTCGCCGAGCACTCGGTCAACTTGCGCGTCTTTAATCACCGCAAATTCCGCCGGAGAAAACTCGCCGCGCCACGCCGCGATTTTGTCTAACAGACTCTCGCCGAAATTTAAAAAATGCCGCTGCGTGCTCAATTTTTCCGGCAGCGCGACGCCGCGCGCGTCGGCAAAAATTTTCAGCCGGCGCAGGTAATCCGCCGATGCCTCGCGCGCCCGGCGGCCGGTAAGCCGGTAAAACGAAATAACGCAAAACAACAGCGCCCGAAAAACGCGACGCCCGAAAAACGCGTAAACGAAAAGCAAAACGCGAATGCCGAACACGCCGCGCCTTTCCTTGATTTCCGACCAATGCGTGTCGTTTTTTCCGGCGGAAATTTTTTTGAAAAACAAGGCCGGCAAGCGAAAAGGCATCTCGCAAACGAGCCGCGCGTGCATGAGCGAAATGCGCGCGTTGTCGCGGAACGAACGGAAATTCGATCGCCCGCCCTCGGGATAAATCACGCGCACCGGCAAGAAACGCACCGGCACGTTTTCCCAGAAAAGCCGAACGATAATGTCGGTGTCGAAATCCATGAACGCGCCGACGTTTCGCCGTCCGAGCAACCGCATCACCGGTGCGAGCGGATACACGCGCAGCCCGCACATGCTGTCTTCGATTTGAAATGAAAGCGTCTGGAACCACACCCACGCGTGCGTGACGTAACGTCCGTAAAGCCGCCCTTTGGGCACCGAGGAATCGTAAATCGGTTTGCCGGAAATCAGTGCTTCGGGAAATTTTTTCGCCTCCGCCAAAAACGCCGGCACCGCGCCGGCATCGTGCTGGCCGTCGGCGTCGATTTGCAGCGCGTGCGAAAAACCGCGACGCGAGGCTTCGCGGAAACCGGTGACGACCGCGACGCCCTTCCCTTTGTTTTCCGTGTGCCGGAGCAACGTCACGCGCGGAAATTTCGCCGGCAACGCATCGATTAATTTCGCATCGCCGGCGTCGCTCGCGTCATCGATTACAATAATATCGAGCTGCGTTTTCTCCAAATTCTCCAAAACACCGGCGAGCGCCGCGGCGTGATTGCGACAGGGGATGAGGATGCAAACGGAAAATTCGGACATGGCGCGAAACGATTATCGGAGAATCAACCTGCCGCCGCTCGCGGTGTCGCCGGCGATTTTATAGGAAAAATCCAACCGATTTTGCGCCGGCGACCAAGCAAGCGAAAGCAAAACGGAATCGCCGGGGGAAATCGGTTTTTGAAACTTTATCGCGTCGACGCGCAACAGTTGCTTCGCCGGGGCGAACAATGTTTTTCCGTAATGAATCGCCCAGTGCAATTGCGTGACGCCCGGCAGAAGCGGCATCCGATCGAAATGCCCGGCGAACCAGAGTAGCTCCGGCGAAATTTCCAATTCAAGCGCGGCCGCATTCTCAAAAACGGCACGGTTTATTTCACGCGGAAACAGCAGCGCAAAGCATTGCGCGATGCGCCGGTAATCGCGCTTCCCTTGGGAGTTCTCCGGGATTTTTTCGAAAATTCTGATTTGGCGAGGAATCGCGACCGGCTCCAAAAACGCCCGCAAATTCCGGCGGACATCCAAAAGGAATTTTCCGTGCCCGAGGGCGCCGAACCGCCGCGTGCCTTCGGCATCGAGCACAAGTGCGGCAGCGAGGAAATCGCGCCCTTTGTTTTTCGTCGCCGTGACGGCGGCGTCGGCCACGCCGGCGAGCGCGCGCAACCGTGCTTCGACTTCGGCAAGCGATACGCGCTTCTCTTCAATCTTCAAAACGCGATCAATGCGCCCGAGCAGGCGGAATTCGCCGCCGGCGAGCATTTCGATTTTGTCGTCCGTCGCATGCCGGTCGCGCGTCGGCAGAAAATCGGAACGCAAAAACATGCGCCCGTCCGCGTCGCACTCGATTTCGACGCCCGGCGCCGGCATCCACCGGTCGCGCATTATCGCGGTGTCGCGCAGTCCCATCGCACCGTTTTCGGTACTGCCGAAAATCTCGACCGGGAAAACGCCGATTTTTTCGCGCGTCCGAATCGCGTCGGCCTCCGGCAAAAGGCCGCCGGCGGATAACACAAACCGGCAGGGCGGCAACGCGCTTTGCGCGTCGAATCTCTTTAAAAATGCGGGACTGGCGACAAGCGCGTAAGGAGTCGGCACCGCGTGCAACTGCTCGTGATACTCAATCAAAAACGCATTAAAGGGGCAACCGAGCGTGAGCGGCAGCAACACGCGAAACTGGAAACCGTAAAGGTGCGCGTGCGATGTCGTGCCGGCGATAAACGCGCCTTCGAGCCGCTGCCCCCAGTAACGCGCGTGCATTTCGTTTTCGCGCCGGAGCTGCGCGAGCGTTTTAGGAACGTGCTTAGGTTTGCCGGTGGAGCCGGATGTGAAAAAATGCACAACCGCCGCCTCGTTCCACGCCGGAAGCGCCGGCGCGGGCGTCTGCGTTTCTTCAAATGAAACCGGCAGCACCGGGCAATCAAGCCGCAGCGCGGCGTCACTCAAAACGCCGTCGAAATTTTCCGCCTGTTCGCGCAGCAGCGATTCACGCGAATGCCCCGGCAACACAATGTCTTTGCCGGCGTAAATCGCGGCGAAAAATCCGGCGGCGGCGCGAGCGGCGTCTTCGCAGCAAAGCGCCCAACGTTTTTCCGGCAATGCCGCCAAGCGGCCGGCAAGCAGCGAGACAGCCGCACGAAACCGGCACAGGCGCACAATTCTTTTGTCCGGATACCACGCAACCGGGATTTCGCCGGCACGCGCCGGCGAGAGCACTTCAGAAAAATCAAGCGGGGTTCTTTTCACGGTCGATTTTCCTTTTAACTTTTGAGCGTATCCAAAATTCGATTACAAAAAACAATCCGATTAACACGTAGGCAATCGCCCCGTTGTAAAGCGTCCAAAGGCGCATGTCCCCGTAAAGGCACGTGCCGACGGCGATCGCGCCGTTCACGAGAAAAAAAACGCACCACGCACGCGTCACGTTGCGCGTGTAAGGCACGGCTTCCGGCGGCAAATTCGGGTCGGTCAGGCGCGCAAGCCGCTCGGCAACACTCGGCGGCCTTAAAAGCGACATGCCGAATACGCAGAGAAAAAATGCGTTCGACGCCGCCGGATACCAGAGCAGCCACACACCGTCGCGGAAAATCCACGACAGCGCGCAAAGCCCGCCGCCGATACAGGCCAACACCGCGCCGGCGGAAAAAAACTCTTTCGCGCGCGAATTCGCCGGTAAAAAAACACGAAGCGCAAAAATCACCAGCAACGCCGGCGCGACAAGCCCGATGCCGAAACGCGTCAGGCCGGAGTAAACCAAAACCGGATACAAAAAGACGGCAACGGCGCCGAGAATTTTTAAAATTCGGGTCATCGCCGGCACACGCTCAAACCGAACTTTTCAACAAATCGTAAACGGCATTCACCACGTCATCCACGGTGCGAACGGCCTTAAAATCCTCAGGCTTTATTTTTTTGCCGGTGGCGCGTTGCAGCTGCACGACAAGATCCACGGCATCGATGGAATCGAGCTGCAAATCCGTGTATAAATTCGACTCCGGCGTTATCTTTGCTTCGTCGATTTCAAAAAGACGCCGGAGGCAGTCTTTGATTTGAGCAAAAATTTGCTCCTTCGTAATATCGGTGCCGGAGAGATTCATTTTGTGCGTTGCGTTGTGACAAGATCGGCGAGTGCGGATACGGACGCGAAGTGCTTGCGCGTGTCTTCGTTTTGGGAACTCAGCACGATACCGTAGGCGTTTTTGAGCGCGAGGCCGAGCTCAAGCGCATCGATGGAATCAAGCCCGAGGCCGTCGTTGAAAAGCGGTGCGTCCGTATCAATGTCAGCCGGAGTCAGACCCTCGAGGTTGAGGGTGTCGATAATGAGTTCTTTTATTTCCGTGCAGAGTTTTTCCATCGGATTTTTCGGTTAATTTGTTGTCGAAGCCAAAACGCTCGCGAGACGTTCATTGAGTCGCCGGGCTGCGCTGCTTGGCGAGCTTGCGTTTTTGACAAAATCGGCAATGCGAATTTTTTCGCCGACGCGAATGACGAAGAGCGGGCGCGTCGGCGCGGTTTGCCACCATTTTTGCTGCTTCGTAAGAATCGGCGGCTCACAGGTGATGCGCACGGTTCGCACATCCGCCCCGCAGCGCACCGCTATGTTGGCGGCACTGCGCTTCAGCTCAATCGGACGCCCGAGCATCGTGCGCGTGCCTTCGGGGAAAACAAGGATGCGTCCTCCGGCGGAAAACTTTTCCCGGCAACACGCCAAAACCTCCTCCGCGGAACGGTTCGGAATGTAGCCGGCAGAGCGAATTACGCCGCGCATAAAAAAATTATTCCAAAGCGACTCCTTTACCACGCAGTCGCAACGCGGCATTAGCGAAGTCAAAAACACGTAATCCAGCAGACTCGGGTGATTGGCGGCGATGAGGCAGCCGTCATCCCCGGCAAGCAATTCGGCATTTTCAAACCGATAATCCAGCGCACCGAGAAAATGCATCATGCGAATAAAAAAACGAAAGCACATGCAGATGCAAAATTGCGCAACCGCGCTGCGGGAAACCGGATTTCGCGCCGCAAAAACACAAAAAAACGGAATAACCGCACACGACAACGACAGCGCAAAAAAACCAAAGACCAAAAATGAAATGCCGGTAGCGACGACGCGCCGGCATTTGTCTATTCGTCGGAGCAATTCCATAACCACGCGTTATCGCCTCCCGCGATGACAAATCGCTTTTTTCCGAGCAGCATGGCGCGCCGGAACGCGATGCTTTGCGGCAATGTCGTCGGTTCGCTTTCGACCGGCATTTCCGAAAAACGTTTTTCGCCGGCGGCCGCGCCGTCCGCTTTTTCCCAAAGAAAAGCGACCGCATACGGAACCGGAAACGCCGCCGGCTCATACGTGCGGTAAAGTGCCGGAAAGCTTGTTTCAAAATCGACGTGCAACACGGTGCGGCAACCGGCGGCGAAAAGGCTGCTCACCTCAAACAACGCCTGCTGAAACGTATCAACGCCGGCGGAGACCGAACTCGCCGGCAACCGCCGCTTTGCCGTAATTGTCAACAACCCCGAAGCGGTGTTGTGCACGCCGGCGGAAAAATCGATCGGGGAAATCGCGACACGATCCGCAAGCCGGAAAAGAATTTCGGAATTGCGTTCGATTTCCCCGTGCCGGCTTGAAAACACGCACGCATCCGCCGACCGGCTTTCGAGCAACGTCAATGCCGCCTGAACCGCCAGCCGCGTGCCGCCGCTCATACGCCGCGCCGTCATCATCGGAATTTTATCGGTTCTTACGCTCCCCCGCGCCGCCGCGACGGAAAGCAACTCCCGGAGCGGCAGCCTGAGACAGGCTTCGCCGTCATCGGAAACAAGCGCGCAGGCACCGCGAAAAAAAAAGGAAATACTCGGCGATTCGGGAAAATTTTTATTTTTACAGCTCAAATGCATAAAAATGCGCAACACACGGTATTCCGAGCGAGAGCCGTTTAAAGAAAAAAACAAACGCGGGGCTTCAAAACAAATTTAATCCCCGCACGCGCCGAACGCGTTTTTTTCGGGAAACGAACCGTTGTTTTTTTATTCCCTTTCAAGGCGAAACCCGCATCCCTCGGTTAATTCCAAAAACCATGAGCAAAGTCCTTATCATCGGTGCCGGCGGCGTCGGCAACGTCGTCGCCCACAAATGCGCGCAAGTGCCGGAAATTTTTTCCGAAATCCTCCTCGCCTCGCGCAACGAAAATAAATGCAAGGCCATCGCCGCCGACGT
>JAVBUU010000060.1:0-4725 GCA_031555005.1 Opitutales bacterium
GTTTGGACACTCGATTCGGTGAACGACCGCTCGCCGCGCGGAAGAATCGTCGCCCTTTACCGCATCGTCTTTCTTACGATTAAGGGCGTGCTGCAAAACAAACTTCCGATGCAATCCGCGGCACTCACGTATTATTCGTTGATGTCGGTCGCGCCCATCGTCGGACTTGCGCTCATCATTTCGGGATTCGTGCTCAGAGGGGACAACAACCAAGGCCAAATCGAATTAAAGGCCGCCATCGTAAACGTCATTCACGAAATTATTCCGCAAACCGAATTCGACGACGCGGCGCCGGCGGCGACGCCGGATTCCGGCAACGGCGACTCCGCCGCGAAATCACCCGAAATCACCGGCAGCGACACGACGCAAAACGCCGCCGGAGCCGTGCAAATCGAGCCGGCTGAAACCGAAAAACTTTCCGACATCAGCGAAGTCCTCGACAAAGGCATCGACCGGCTCCTCAACAACGCCGCCAACGGCAAAGCCGGCGTCATCGGCATCATCATCCTGAGCGTGCTCGTCGTCCTGATGATTGCGAAAGTCGAAGACGTGTTTAACACGATTTGGAGCGTCCAATTCGGGCGAAGCTGGAAAGACCGGTTCATCAATTATCTCTTTTTCACGATCATCGCGTTCCTGCTCGGCGCGGCATCGCTCACGATGCTCTCCGCCGGCTCGCTCGCGCGCGCCCTCGATCCGATGCAGCTCGAACAATGGCTCGGCGTCGATATTTCCGAAATTTGGGGCGGCGCGTTCTTGTTGTCCTTGTTCAAAAGCAGCGCGCCGACGATTGCCTCGATCGGCTTCCTCACCTGCCTCACCGGCCTGCTCAACAAATACATGCCCTCAACGCGCGTGCAGTGGAGATCCGCTTTTGCCGGCGGACTCGTCGCCGCCGCCATCATCGTCGGCAATCAAAAACTCGGCGCACTCTACGTCAGCAACGTCGTTAATTTGAAAAACCTCTACGGCGAACTCAGCATCGTCCTGATCGTCATGTTCGGCATGTATCTGACGTGGCTCTTTCTCCTCATCGGCGGCCAGTTTTCCTACGCCCTGCAAAACGTCCGCTTCCTCGCCGACCACCGCTCTTGGGAAAGCCTGAGCGTGCGCGGCAAACAAACCATTTGCTTCGCCGCCCTGCTCATCATCGCGCGCCGCTTCAAGGAAGAAAAACCGGCACCGGCCGCCGGCGAGCTCGGCTTCATTTTAAGCGTGCCCTCGAACATCTTAAACGAAGCGCTCGGCAACCTCGTCGCGGCGGACTTCATCGCGCGCGTCGTTGACGACAGCCGCAAGCACGACGTCATCCGCTACAAACCGGCAAAACCGCTTAGCCGAATCACGATCGCGTCGTTCAAAGAAATCATGGAAACAAAAATCGGCTTCCTGAACACCGACCTCATGGCCGACGCCGACCCCGCGCTCCCCCGCTTCGCGCAAACACTTCGGCAATATGCCGAACTTCCCGACGCCCGCTCCACCCTCGACGAACTGGTTTCAAAAACAAAATAACCGCCGGCGCCGCGAAACATCGCCGAACCCGGCCTTGACACCCGCGCACGCCTTCAAATCTTCACCCGCCCCTTTCCCCCGTTTTTTCCACTCATGATCACCGGACTGCAAAACACTTTCGGCAAACACCACAAAATCCTCCTCGGAATCCTGCTCGGCATCACGATCGTATCCTTCGTGTTCTTCGGCTCATGGAGCACCGGCGCGGGCAATCGCAACGCGGTAAACATGTATCTCGGCGAAAACCTCGCCGACCGGCATAAAAGCCGCCAATACTACGACTACGCCTGCCTGAACCAAGGACGCAGCGAAGACCTGCTCCCGATGCTCCGCCACGCCGTCCTGATGCTGAAAATCGCCGACACGGCCCAAATCCCGGCGCCGAACAAAAAAGAATTCGAAACAATGCTCCGGGACACCTTCGGCACCGGCGACGATTTCGCGAAAAAACTTTCAGGCTACCGCACCGCGGCAAAAAACATTTTCGCCAACATCGACGGCGCGCCCGTCCCGGATGCCGCCGCCGCCGAACGCCTCGAAAAATTCTTTAACAACAGCTGGCGCATTCGCCAAGTCTCCCGCCTCCTCGCCGGCGCCGGTTACGCACTGCCGGTCGAGGCCGCGATCGCGCGAAAAATCCAAACAACCCGCTGGACCGTCGAAACCGCCTCATTCCCCTTCGCGCTCTTTAACCCGGCGATAACGCCGAGCGACGCCGACCTCCTAAACTTCTTCGACACACGCAAAAAAAATTACGAACTGCCCCCGCGCATCACCCTCAGCTACGCGATTTTCCCCGCCGACAAAGCCGCCAAACCGGCAACAACGCCCGCCGAAATCGAAGAACGCGGCATGGAAACCGCCGGCAAATTCTCCGCCCTCCTTGACGAAGAATTACCCGTCGAAGACGGCGACCCCGACCCCGCAAAAACCGCCGAGCGCACCGCAAAATTCCTCGCGAAACACAAACTCGCCGAAGTCGCCGTCCCCGAATTCGACCAAACAACCGTCCCCGGCAACCTCCCCGTTCCGGCAAACATCCTTCAAAACGGATTCGACCTCTCCGAAAACAACCCGCGCAGCGACGCACGCATCCTCGGCACCGACGCCGTCGTCCTCTTCCTGAAAAAAACCGCCCCCGCGCGCATTCCCGAACTCTCGGAAGTCCGCGCCAAAGTCGCCGCCGACTTCGCCAAACAAGAAAAATTCCGCCTGTACAGCGTCCGCAGCGCCGAACTCGCCGAAAAACTCCGCGCGGCCCTCGCCGCCGGCAAGCAATTCGAAGACGCCGCCAAATCGCTCGAACTCCTCCCGAAAAAATATCCGACATTCCAAATCTTCGACATGCCCGCCGACCTCGCCCCCGCCGGCCAAATGCTCCTCAACGCCCTCGTTGCCACGCCGGCCGGCCAAATCGCCCCGCAACTGCGCATCGGCGAAGACGCCGTTTATCCGTTCGTCGTCAAAAAAGAAGAGCCGAAAATCGACCCCGCCTCGCCCGAAGTGCAAAAAATCATTCCCGACCTCGGCATGGAAGCCTCCTACCTGAATCTCTACGGCGACCCGCGCTCCGGACAAGCCGGCATGCTCACCGGCGGATTTTAATAAAAAAAATTCTTTTCAAACCGGGAATCGTGCGTAAAACGCGCCCCCGAAAAAAGTGAAACACCGGCAACACAGTTCAGAAAATGCCTCCCGTCGCGAACGCGACGTCGGCCGGTGGCTTTTCCGGACAAACCTTACCGCCGGCCTCGGGTCTTGCGGCACCTGCACTTTCCTTTTCGTCCGACACGGCTCGGCAAATAAAAAACCCGGTAATTCCGTTACCGGTTTTTTTATGCGCACGCCCCCGCCGTCGGCAAAAACACTTTGTATCTGAAAAACGGATACTCTCTAAAAAAACAACACGGAAAAACAATGATCGAATCGCTCGACCAGTTCATTGCGGACGTCAAAAAACGCGACCCGCAGCAACCCGAATTCCACCAGGCCGTGGAGGAAGTCCTCCGCAGCCTCTGGCCGTTCATCAAAGCCAATCCCAAATACCGAAAAAACGGCCTTCTGGAACGCTTGGTTGAACCGGAGCGCACGATTATCTTTCGTGTGCCGTGGGTTGACGATGCCGGCAAAATTCACATCAACCGCGGCTACCGCATCCAGATGAACAGCGCCATCGGCCCGTATAAAGGCGGACTGCGCTTCCACCCCTCGGTCAATTTGAGCATCCTCAAATTTTTGGCCTTCGAACAAACGCTCAAAAATTCGCTCACCACGCTCCCCATGGGCGGCGGCAAAGGCGGCTCGGACTTCGACCCCAAGGGCAAATCGGACGACGAAGTCATGCTCTTCTGCCAATCGTTCATGACCGAACTCTACCGCCATATCGGCGCGGACACGGACGTGCCGGCGGGCGACATCGGCGTCGGCGGCCGCGAGGTCGGCTTCATGTTCGGCCAGTATAAACGCATCGTGAACCAAAACACCGGCGTCTTCACCGGCAAAGGCCTCGCCTACGGCGGCAGCCTCATCCGCCCCGAAGCCACCGGCTACGGCACGGTTTACTTCGCGCAGGAAATGCTTGAAACCGCCGGCAAAGGCGGATTCGAAGGCAAACGCGTCGCAATTTCCGGCTCCGGCAACGTCTCCCAATACGCCGTCGAAAAGTGCATCGAACTCGGCGCAAAAGTCATCTCCGTCTCCGACTCCAACGGCACCGTTCACATCCCGGACGGCATGACGCGCGAACACCTCGACTACGTCCTCGACCTCAAAAACGAGCGCCGCGGCCGCATCAAGGAATTCGCCGACCAATACAAACTCGCCTACATCGCCGACAAAACGCCGTGGCACCTCCCGTGCGACATCGCGCTCCCGTGCGCCACGCAAAACGAAATTAACGGCGACGACGCCCGGGCGCTCGTGAAAAACGGCTGCATCTGCGTCGCGGAAGGCGCCAACATGCCGTCGAACCTCGAAGCCGTGGACACGTTCATCGCGGCAAAAATCCTCTACGCGCCGGGCAAAGCCTCGAACGCCGGCGGCGTCGCCACCAGCGGCCTCGAAATGAGCCAAAACGGCATGCGCCTCTCCTGGACGCGCGCGGAAGTGGACAAAAAACTGCACGGCATCATGCACTCGATTCACAGCTCGTGCGTTCGTTACGGCAAAAAGTCGGACGGCTTCATCAACTACGTTGACGGCGCGAACATC
>JAVBUU010000072.1:0-2566 GCA_031555005.1 Opitutales bacterium
TCCGGTGCTGATGGCGGCGGATATTTTGCTCTACAACGCCAACGTCGTTCCCGTCGGCGAAGACCAAAAACAGCACATGGAACTCGCCCGCGATTTGGCGGAAAAATTCAACCGCACCTACTCGCCGACTTTCAATGTCCCCGAACCCTTCATCGGGAAAACCGGCGCCCGCATCATGTCGCTTCAAAACCCCGAAGCGAAAATGTCAAAATCCGACCCGAACGCCGGCGGCACGATTTACCTCATTGATTCGCCGGACGTGATTCGAAAAAAAATCATGAGCTCCGTCACGGATTCCGGCAGCGAAGTGCGCGCCGGCGAAGACAAACCGGGCGTCACAAATCTGCTCACGATCCATTCCGCGCTCACCGGCACGCCCGTCGCGACGCTCGAAGCCGAATTCGCCGGCAAGGGTTACGGTGACTTCAAAAAAGCCGTCGCCGACGCCGTCATCGCGACACTCGATCCCGTCCGGCAACGCTACGAAACGCTCATCGCCGACACCGCGCACCTCGACCAAGTCTTCAAGACCGGCGCTGATGCCGCACAACGCATCGCTTACAAAACGCTTGCCAAGGTGAACCGCAAAATCGGATTCACGGAACGTTTGCGCTGACCGCCTCCACGTTGCCTCCTCAAAACCCGCCGGCCATGATTGAACAAAATTCCCCGAAACAAAAATTCTTCCCTTGGCTCATCACCGCCGACGTCATCGCGATTGTCGCCATCCTGCTTCTTTATTTCGGAGACAATTCGACCCCGACGTCCGGTGAACAAATCGCCGCGATTGCCGGCGTCATCATTGCCGGACTTTTCGTTTTCGTGCCGGCGTTTATCGAAATGCTGCGCACGCCGGAACCGCCGCCGTCGTTGCCGGAAATCGAAAAACTCTTTAAGCGGCAGTATGAAAACCAACGCATCCTTCAAGAAGACGTCCGCAGCGCGGCCGACACGATTCTCAAACGCCTTGCCGGAATCGAATCGCGCCTGAACGAATCGCAAACCGTCGCAAACGACCTGCAGCCGGCACTCGGCGAAATCGCGGACCAAATCGCCGCGTTGACAACGCTCACCGGCGAAGACGGCGAAGTCGCGCGCCTGCGCACCGCGATTGAGGAAATCCAAAGCCAACTCGATCAATTCGCCGACGCCCTTCGCGCCCTCGAATCAAAAAATACGGCCGACGCGCCGGAACCCGACGGAGCCCTCCCGCCCTCGCTCATGGCAAAAGCCTTTGCCGCCGGCACCGAAAATTCCGCCATCGGCCGGCTCATCGAAAACAGCCGCCCGGCGACAACCGGCGAAACGCCGTCGGAGCAAACCGCCCTCTACGAAGACGCCGAAGACATCGACCCGCCGGCCCCCGTCATTCACGCCGGCAACGCGCGCCAGGGCACAATGCCGGCGGAAGACGAAATTTGGAGTTTTGCCGAAGACATGGCCTCCGGCGAAACGCCGACGCAACCCGACCTGCTCGACGAGTTGGAACTCTCGCAAGCCGAACCGCCCTCCCCCCAACCGGCCAAAAACGAAACCTCAATCTTCGTCACGGCGATGATCGGCCTCGGAAGCAAGCCCTACATCCGAGGCACCGGCCCCGGACTCAGCGCCGAATCCGGCATCCCCATGGAACACGTCGCCGTCGGCAAATGGTGCTGGCGCGCACCGGATTCAACGCTGCCGGCAAAAATTTCAATCTGGAAAGACGACCGCATACGCGCCGGCGGCGAAGACATTGAGCTGCGCCCCGGATCCGCAACCGAAGTCACGCTTGTTTTCCCGGAAGAAGAACAACCCGCTTTTTAACGCGATTCTTATGCGCTTGCGGAACCTTCGCGCCGATCGTCTCAAACACAATCCGCAACGCGGAATTTACGCCGCGCTTTCGCTGCTCGTTTCCAATTTCGCCGCCGCGCAACAACCCGCAGGAAACACCCCGGAAACGCAGCCGCCGGTAAACGCGGCAGCCGCCGGTGCGCAACAAAGCCCGGCGCCCGAACACCAAATCGTCGCGAACGAAGTCGCCGGGTTTTCGGTTTATTCCTACGACACAAAATCCGCCGCATTCGTCGCCGATGCCGGCGAAAAATTAGTCGGTTTTTTTGAACGCCTCACACGCACGCCGAACGCGCACCGGGGAAAAAACGTCCGCGTCGAACTCGTCCCGAGAGTCATCGCAAAATTTCCGGAACCCTCGCGCCTCACCGATAACGACGGCCAAATTACGCTTCACGTGCGCTGGGGAAAAAACACCGACCGCGGCGAACTTTTTCGCGGACTCGCCCGCGCTTACCTCGCACGCGTCGCCCAAAACGCCGGCATCGCACAACCGGCGTCAAAGATCCCCGAATGGCTCGTCGCCGCACTCGCACTCGAAACCGAGGCGGAACTCACGCCGGCGCTCTTGGAACAATGGAAACGCGAAGCCGCGCGCGCGCCGATTCCGCCGCTCGAAAAATTTTCCGACGAACCGCCGCTGAATGACAACGACAGGCTTGCCGCGTTTTGGTTTTGGCGACACCTCCGCCGCAAACTCGGCACCGGCATCGTCCAAGGGCAAATGTTG
>JAVBUU010000040.1:0-2846 GCA_031555005.1 Opitutales bacterium
GAACAAACCCTGGATCGGCGTCGATTTGGACGGCACGCTCGCGCGCGACGAGGCTTGGCAAAGTTTTGAACACATCGGCGCGCCGGTGCCGGTTATGCTCGCGCGCGTAAAAAATTGGATCGCCAAGGGAATCACCGTAAAAATTTTGACCGCGCGCGCGACATATCCGGAAGCGATTCCGCCGATAAAAAAATGGCTCGTCGCGCAAGGGTTGCCGGAACTCGAAGTCGTTTCCGGCAAGGATTTCGACATGGTCGAACTTTGGGACGACCGCGCGATTCAAGTCGTGCAAAACACCGGCAGACCGTTTTTGAGCCCGTCGGTTTTCGGCCGCCCGCGCGCCCCGATCCTGCCGGACGAAGCCGCGAACGGCACATTCTACACCTTGTCGCTGCCGGCGGAAAAAGATTTAAAACCGGCAATACCGGAAACGAACCCGGCGTCGGAAGAGTTGCTGTAAAACAGCTGTTTCGCCGGGAACGCCGGCGTTTTCGACCGCTTTCCCGCACACAACAAACCCGCCGACCGTTCGGAAGGCGGGTTTGTTTTTTTAAGAAAAAAGGTCGTTCGCGCCGGCCGACTGAAAGCCGGCACTCCTTTCACGCCGCTTTTTTCTCTTTAAAAAACAGCGCGAAAATCACCGCGATAACGCCGGCGGCGATGCACGGCCAAAGCCAGATTTGCTGCCAATCCATAACGCCGCCGACCGTGTTCGTCTCCACCATCCGGTTAATCACCTGCGCGCCGATCAGCATACCGACGCCCTGCGTTATCAAGACGAAAAAACTTTGCGCCTGATTGCGAATCGCGTTCGGCGTGTCTTTTTCCACGTAAATTTGACCGGCGACAAAGAAGAAATCGTAGCAAATGCCGTGCAATACGATGCCGAGCAAAATCATCCACGCGATTTTATCCGGCGCGCCGGCGGCGAACAGCCCGTAGCGCAAAACCCACGCGAGCATACCGGCAAGCAGCATTTTTTTCACGCCGAGCCGGACGATAATGAACGGCATGACCGCCATAAAAAATACCTCGGACATTTGCCCGAACGTCATCTTAAACGCGGGATCCGCGATGCCGGAATAATCCACGAAATTGCGCGCCTGCTGGTAATAACCGGAAAGCGGAATACACACGAGCAACGAACACAAAATGAACACCGCGAACTGCGGTTTTTTCAAAAGCGCAATCGCGTCGAGCCCGAGCAGCGAACCGACGCTGACCTTTGTGCCGGCGAGCGGCGGCGGCGTATTCGGCAACAGAAAACTCAAAATGCCGAGCGCCATGCCGGCGGCGCCGACGAGATAAAATTGCGCCGGCGATTTATCGCCGCCCGGCAAACACAACGAAACGACCAACCCGGCCGCAATCCAACCGACGGTGCCGGCGACGCGCACGATCGGAAATTGTTTTTCCGCACTCGCGATATGCGCAAGCGCCACCGAACTGCTGAGCGCGAGCGTCGGCATAAAGCACAACGCGTGCACCAAAAAGAGCAAAACCGCCGGATGGAAAAACCGCATCCAGACATTGTCCGCCACCGCACCGGGGCTGCCGGCGTTCACGACAAACGGCACCGCGATCATGCACAATGCGCCCAAAATGTGCAAAACGCCCAACACCTTTTGCGACGGAAAAAACCGGTCGGCGACAACACCCAAAAAGATCGGCGACACAATCGCCGCAATCGGGCAAACGCTGTAAACCCACACCGTAACGCCGCCGATACCGAGCGCGTTCAGCCATCCGGTCACCGGCACATACCAGCCGCCCCAGACGAAAAATTGAAGAAACATCATTAACCCGAGCACGCCGAGCGGCGCCGCGGATTTGGAATTCGGGGATACGGGATTTATCATAGAAGAATTTTGAATCTAAACAGACCATCCTTACCGGCAATAAGTTCCCCGCCTCCGGGATAATTTTAGACCCGGATTGTCACGAAACTCGACGGCAACTTGACGAAGCAAAAAAAATCGACTGCATTTTCGCCGATATGAAAAACAAATTATTATTACTCGCGTCCGCCGCACTCATGCTTACCGCGATGCCGGCGGCACAAGCCGAGAAATTCTTCCAGTTCGGCGTGTTCGCTCCCGACATCCAAATCATCCCGGCGAACAGCAGCGTCGCCGGCCTCCGGATTGACTTCGTCTACGGCGAAAACACGACCATGAGCGGCCTCGACCTCGGATTCGTGCACAGCACGACGCAATCGTTTTCCGGCGCCGGCCTCGGCTTGGTCAATCTCGTCGGCGGCGAAATGACCGGCGCCCAACTCGGATTTTTCAACCGCACCCGGGGCTCGGGCTCGTGCGGCGCACAGCTCGGACTCGTCAACTTTGCCGAAGGCGGCATCAAGGGCGCGCAGCTCGGATTTTTCAACAAGGCCTCGAGCGTCAGCGGGCTTCAACTCGGCTTGGTCAACAGCACGCCGAACCTGCACGGCCTGCAAATCGGTCTGATCAACTTTGCGGACAACTCCGCGATTTCGCCGATCATGCCGTTTGTGAACTGGAAGTTCTAATATCCGCAAATCGAATTCGCCCGCGGACGACGATCTTCAAGATCGTCGCCGGATAACCCGAAAGTGTCGATGCCTGCCGGCGTAACGGCGGGCGTCGGCATTTTTTGTTTTTCCCGGCAGCGAAGAACTCAGCGCCGCGTCGCGCCGGCACTACTTCGCCGAAAACTTCAATTCATCGCCGGCGAGCTTAAACGTCACCGTTTGGCCGTCGCGAATTTCGCCGCGCAAAATCGCTTTCGCCAGCGGCGTTTCGATTTCTTTTTGCAAAAATCGCCGGAGCGGACGCGCGCCGTAAACCGGATCGTAACCGCGTTCGGCA
>JAVBUU010000157.1:0-4530 GCA_031555005.1 Opitutales bacterium
GTTGCCAAACGAAATTCGGCGAACAGTTCTGTGCGCCCTCAAATTGCTCAGGTGGTGGAATGGCAGACACGCATGCTTGAGGTGCATGTGCCGAAAGGCGTAAGGGTTCAAGTCCCTTCTTGAGCACCATTTTTCAAAAAAACCGTCCGAAGCTTCGGGCGGTTTTTTGTTTTGCGGGAACCGGTTTCGCATGTGATTTTCTTGCGACCATGCTCCGTTTTATCCCCGCTTTTTTCATCGCCGGCATACTGTCTTGTTCTCCGTTTTTTGCCGCCGGCGAAAAGCCTGCGGCACCGCCGGTTTCCGCGACGCCGGAAAAGCAAGCGTTGCCGGGAATGCCCTGGCACTTAGTCAACCTCTGGTGGGCGTTCGAGAACGAGACGCCGGACTTTGAAAGCATTGAAGTCGATTTTTCGATAAACCAAGACGTCGATTCGGCAAAACTGAATCTCTACATCGCGCCGATCGGGCTGGGGCAATTCAACGGCACGGCGTTTTACGGCGGCATTCAAACGAACAGCGGCGGTTGGCCGGCGGCGAGCATTGACGAAAAACGGGTGCGCGACATCGGCAAGGGCGCGATTTTTTCCCGTTGGGGCAAAGGCGCTATGTCTTTGGATAACGCGCGCGCCGCCGTCGACGGTTGTTATGAAAGCGCGGGCTACGAAGGCGACTTTGTTTCCGTGCGCCGCCCGTTTAACTGGACCGCCGGCAAATACACCTACCGTCTGAGCAAAGCCGATTACGAGCACAACAAAGACGGCGAATTCACTTGGGTAAGCGCGGCGGTCACGAATTGCGACACCGGCGAAACGCGCTTCGTCGGATCGTTGCGTTTCCCCGGTAAGACGCTGAAATTTTGGAACAAAAGCAGCTCGTTCGTCGAAATCTACGGCGGCAAAAAAGTGGAAATTTCCGAACTGCCGGCATTGGAGGTGCGCATCGCGGCGACGCCGCGCATCAACGGCAAACCGGCGGCGACGAAAAAACTCTCCGTCGTGTTTCCGGAGGAGGGCATTTCCGCGTCGCCGGCGCTCATGACGGCGGAATTGGACAAATCCGCCGACGAAATCGTGATGAAATTGCACAATCGCATTTTGCCGGAACGCGCGAAGTCGCGTTACGAGTTGAAGTGAACAAGGCGGCGCCGGTGCCGCCCCGATGCGGATTATTCCGATTTGTATTTTTCGGGAAACACAATTTTGTTTCCGGCATGGAATCTGCCGGGCAAACCGAAAAATTTCCTCTGCCGGAAAAACCGCCGGCGACGCGCGGATTCTATTGGTTGTTCGCCGCGATAAGTTTGTTTGCCGGCATCGTGGTTGCGCGGATTATTTTCGGCGCGCCGCCGTCTTGCGAAAGCGGCGTTTGCTGTCCCGGCGAATATTTGAATTGGGCAGCGGCGATGTTATTGCACGTTCCGGCGATAATCGGCTATCTTCTCGCTTTCGTGTTTGCCGTAATTTCCGAAAGGAAAAACGAACGTTTCCGGCTTGTCGGCGCGATTGCCGGCGCGGTCGGAATTTGGGCGGCCGGTTTTGCGTTTTTATTTTGGGTCTTCGTTTTGATTTCGGGGCGTTAGGATTTTTCGGGAAAAATCTTCCGTTGCCAATGTTGCCGGGGCGAATTTGCTGTTTCGCCTTTCGTTTCCGGCAAAACAACGCTGTTTTAAATTTTAACTTAAAACTTTCTCCCGATGACCTCCGCGCAAATCCGCCAATCGTTCCTCGATTTTTTTAAATCGAAACAACACACCGTCGTGTCGTCTTCGAGCTTGATGCCGGATTCGCCGAATCTGCTTTTTACCAATGCCGGCATGAACCAATTCGTGCCGATTTTTCTCGGTCAGAAAAAATGCCCGTATTCGCCGGGACGCGCCGCCGACACGCAAAAATGCATTCGCGCCGGCGGTAAACACAACGACCTCGAAGACGTCGGCCTCGATACTTACCACCACACGTTTTTCGAAATGTTGGGCAATTGGTCGTTCGGCGATTATTTTAAAAAAGAAGCGATTTCTTGGGCGTGGGAATTGATTACCGAGGTTTGGAAATTCCCGAAAAACCGGCTCTACGCCACGGTTTATTCGCCGGATAAATCGAAAAACGATCCGTCGGAATTCGACCAAGAGGCGTGGGATATTTGGGCGGAAAAATTCCGTGCCGCCGGTCTCGATCCGGACGTACACATCGTGCACGGAAACAAAAAAGACAATTTTTGGATGATGGGCGAAACCGGCCCGTGCGGCCCGTGTTCGGAGTTGCACGTCGATTTGACACCCGCCGGCGACACGCGCGGAAGCCTCGTCAACAAAGGCTCCGCCGACTGCATCGAGATTTGGAATCTCGTGTTCATGCAATTCAACGCGAACCCCGACGGCACGTATTCGAAGCTGCCGGCGCACGGCGTCGATACCGGCATGGGCTTCGAGCGCGCCGCGTCGATTATTCAATGCACGAAGAATTTTTCGAAATTCGACGGCATTATTTCCAATTACGAAACGGATATTTTCCGTCCGATTTTCGACGCGCTCGAAAAACAATCCGGCAAAAAATACGGTTCGACGCTGCCGGTAGCCGGCAGCACCGGCGCGACCGAGCAGGAAAAAATCGACGTGGCGTTCCGCGTCATCGCCGACCACTTGCGCACGCTCTCGTTTGCGATCGCGGACGGCATTCAGCCCGGCAACAACGACCGCAATTACGTCCTCCGGCGCATTCTCCGGCGCGCCGTGAAATACGGACGCACTCTTGGTTTTAACGAGCCGTTTTTCTATAAATTGGTCGATGTGCTCGCCGGCGCGATGGGCGATATTTTTCCGGAAATCCGCACGCGCCAAAATCACGTGAAGGACGTTATCCGCATCGAAGAAGAAGCGTTCAATCGGACGCTCGACCGAGGGATGGAGTTGTTTGAAGCGGAGACCGCAAAGTTTGCAACGGGGGGGGCACGCATCCTGCGTGCCGATGCCGGCATCTTGCCGGCATCATCCGAGAGCACGAAATATTCCAAAAGATTTTTGCCGCATTACGAACGTCCCTACGGAATTTATCACGTCACGTTTACTACGTTCGAAAAACGGGTTCTTTCACCCGAAGCCCGGACGATTGTGCTTAATTCGCTTTTGCATTTTGACCGGCAGCGTTACGAACTTTTTGCGTTTTGCGTAATGCCGGACCACGTGCACGTCTTGCTTCAGCCGTTAATCAAGGAACGAAATGAAAAAGAAGAAGCCGTTTTTTGGACACTCGCGGAAATTTTCCATTCCGTAAAATCATTCTCCGCCGGCGAAATTAATAAAATCGAAGGCAATGCCGGTGCCGGCGTTTGGGAACGCGAAAACTATGACCGTCTGATGAAGTCGGACGGCGACGCCGAAGAAAAATTCGAATACATCTGCAAAAATCCTTGGGTTGGCGGCATCGCAAAAAAGGATGAAAAGTATGAATGGCTTTGGACGTGGCAAAACCGCCCTGATTCCTATGCCAAAGAAGGGTCGCGGCAGGATGCCGCGACCGGCACGCAAGATGCGTGCCCCCCCCAAGACAGTTTGTCCGCCGGCATTTCCTCCCAAGGCAGTTTCTCGCAAGACAAAATTTCCGGCGACTTCGCCTTCAAACTCTACGACACCTACGGATTCCCGCTCGACCTCACCGAACTTCTCGCGCGCGAACGCGGGCTCACGGTCGATACCGCCGGTTTTGAAAAATTGATGGACGAGCAACGCGACCGCGCCCGCGCCGCGCAAAAACGCGAAGTCATCACGCTCTCCGAAATCCAAACCAAAGAGCCGACGCTCTTCCTCGGTTACGGCGAAACGCACAGCAAAGCGCAGATCAAAGAAGTCGTACGCCTCAAAGACAAAACAGCGCTCGTGCTCGGGCGCTCCGTTTTTTACGCCGAAATGGGCGGACAAGTCGGCGACACCGGCATCATCGGTTCCGGCGCGAACACCTGGCGCGTCACCGGCACGCAAAAGTCCGGCGACACATTTTTGCATTTCATCGAAAACGGCGAACACGTGCCGGAAGTCGGCGCGTTCGTGCAACTCGAACTCGACCTCCAACGCCGGCGCGCCATCGAGCGTCACCACACCGTCACGCACCTGCTGCATTGGGCGTTGCACGAAGTTGTCTCGCGCGAAATTTCGCAAAAAGGTTCTTTCGTTAACGACGAAAAACTCACCTTCGACTTCAACAGCGCGCCGCTGACTTACCAACAAATCATCGAGGTCGAACGCCTCGTGAACGCCCGCATCGTCGAAAATGCGCCGGTGTCTTGGACGGAAGTTCCGCATGCCGACGTGAAAGGCCGTGCGGACGTCATGCAATTCTTCGGCGATAAATACGGCGAATTTGTCCGCGTCGTGCAAATCGGCGGATTACCCGGACGGCTCGACGGTTATTCGATGGAACTCTGCGGCGGCACGCATGTGCGCGCCACCGGCGAAATCGGATTTTTCCGCATCGTGAGCGAGAACGCCATCGCCGCCGGCGTGCGCCGCATCGAAGCCGTTGCCGGTGCCGCCGC
>JAVBUU010000011.1:0-5906 GCA_031555005.1 Opitutales bacterium
TTCGCGGCGGCTTCGAGGACGTTCAGGTGGCCGTTGACGTTGATGGCGACGCACTCTTCGGGTTTGCTCATCGACTCCGGCACGCTGACGAGCGCGGCGAGGTGGAAGATGTAATCGACGCCTTGAACGGCTTTTTCGACGACGGCTTTGTCGGTGATGGAGCCTTCGATAAATTCGACGTTGAGGCCGTCGAGGTTGTGCCGGTAGCCGGTGCGGAGATTGTCAAGGATGCGGATTTCCGCCTTGCCTTGAAAATACTCGGCGATGTGACTGCCGATGAAACCTGAACCGCCGGTGATGAGAATGCGCATGGTGTTTTTAGAAGTTAAAAAAGGTGAATTTTCAGCCGTAAAAAAAGGGACGATTACAAAGATGTTTTATGATTTTTTGTTATGTTTCGATGTGCTTTTGCCGTCGGTATTACAGCAATGTTTTGACCGGCACTTCGATGCCGTCTTTCCAGAGTGATTCCAATTTATAATCGGCGCGCCGGCTCGGCAAAAATAAATGCACCATCACGTCGAAGGCGTCCACGACGCACCAGCCGCTGCCGGGTTGCATTTCGAAACGAACCTTTGTGATTTTTAAATCGTCCAGCGCTTTTTCAATCGCGATGCGGAGCGCGCGCAAATGCGTGTCGGACGTGCCGGTCGCGATGACAAAATAATCCGTCGCGTCGGATTTGTCGCCGATGTAAATTACGCGCAATGCTTCCGCTTTTTTATCGTCAAGCGCGCGCACGCAGCGCGCGAGCAATTCGTGTTGTTCGCCGGCCGGAAAAAATTTTCCGCCGGTCGGTGCCGGTTTGGTTTTTGCGACGGCGAGTTTTTTCTGCGACGGTTTTTTTGCCGATGCTTTAGACGTTGTTTTTATCGCCGGTTTGGCCGGCGAAGATTTGCGCGAAATGACGCCGTTTTTTTTTGCGGGCGTTTTCTTTGCCGCCGGTTTTGTCGCCTTTGCCGGCACCTTTTTAACGGCTTTGGATTTTGCCGTTTTCGGGGAGACTTTTTTCCCGGCGGCAGCTTTGCTTTTTGTTTTTTCGGACATCGGATTCAAAATGGTTTAGCGATAAAGGCTGTTGCGTTCAATGAAGTTCAAAACTTCGGCGGGCAAGAATAAATCCGTCGGCAAGCCGGCGCCGAGGCGTTCGCGAATTTCGGTTGAGGAAATATCCATGCGGCGCGTTTGCAATGCTTCGACGACGACGCACGGCGGCAATTTTTGCGGACGCACGAGTTCGTTGCCGCAACGCAACGCGACAACGAAGCGCATCAACCGGCAAAGATCTTCGATGCGATACCACGCGCCGAGTTGTGCGAGTTGGTCCGCGCCGATTATCCAAAACAAGTCCGCGTCGGGATGTTTTTCCCGCAAATGCAGTGCGGTCTGAAACGAATAACTCGTGCCGCCCTGTTCAATTTCCCAATCCGAAGTTTCCCAATTCCGGCGACCGGCAATCGCGATGTTCGTCATTTCGAGCCGTTGCGCCGCCGGCGCGGTCGGCGCGCGCCCTTTCAGAGGGGATTGCGCGCTCGGCATAAAGATGATTTTATCGAGTTTGAAAAACTCCTCGGCCTCCTGCGCGAGCATCAAGTGCCCAAGGTGAACGGGATCAAACGTGCCGCCGAGTATACCGATTTTGCGCATGGTGGTTTTTTGAAGGAAATGTCCGGAAACGACAATCTTCGATTGTCGCCGGATGTCTTGTGCGGAATTAACGCCGGGCTGCGGTGCGCGGCGGCTTGACGCCGTTGACTTCGCAACCGAAGAGGGGGATGTCGGTCATTACCCAGTTTCGCGAGGTTGAGCGTTTATTGATTCCTTCAATTTCCTCGGGAGAGGGCGCGGTGAGGCAAAACATCGGCACGGGCAGGTTGTTGTCGCCGGCGATGGTTTTAGCGTCTTTTTTCTGGATGCCGATTTCGGCTGCGAATTGTCCGCCGGTGGCTTCGGCAAAAATAATTTGAATTTTGTAGGCACGGCCTTTTTGCATCCGGATCCAAGAGCCGAATGCGCGTTCGGCGGGTTTGATTGTGCCTTTGGGTTCCCAGTCTTTTTCGTGCTTGAACCATTTTTCCCGTTCTTGCTCGGGCCAATACGCCCAAAGAACAATCTCGGGTTTGTCGGTGTTGTTTACCGCAGCCGTGATCATCATGGCGTCGTCTCCGGCACCGACAAAGCGATATTCGCCGGTTTGCGGGGGCGTGATCCATCCTTCATAGTAGGCGAGCCAACCCGGGGCTTTCATTTCGTTTTCGCAATCGAATCCTTCCGGCCCGGTGGCGATCGTGGCATCAAGGGGGTGGATCATGATCCGTGAGACGTTCAATTGTGTCGAAGCCTGAAAGTATTTTGAATCAAGGTATTCTTTTTTAAAATTGTTCCGTCTTAAGCCGAGGAAGGCTTCCTTCATGGCCTCCCCGCGTTCGCCCGAGTTTTCGAAGTCGAATCGCGCCTTCTTTTCGCGCGTTTGCTTCAGGTCATAAAGCGTGCCTTTGAATGCGTTGGGTTGCGTGCCGGAGCCGGTTATGCCGAAAAGGGTGACCAGGTTTTTGCCGCCGCCTTTGCCGATGCCGGAACCGCCTCCGATTCCGCCGCCGGAACCGCCGCCGAGCCCTTTTGACGAACCGCCGGCAAGCGCGGCGTTTTCGAGCGCGGACATTTGCATCTTTGGCATGTCCGGCAGGGCGACGCTCGCTTTGCCGCCTTTGACGGCAAGCTTGTTTTGCGATTTGACGAGGTTGCGCGTGTTTTTCGGTTTGATGCGTTGCTCAAACTTTTTGGCATTGGCTCCGCCGGTGCCGCCGCCGGTGCCGGTCGTGAAGTCGGTCGGCTCTTCCGTCGTCGTCGATTCGACGAATCGGCTGACGACCCAAAAAATGGCAACGATGCCGACGACCAGGTGCAAGCCGAGCGAGATCAGAAATCCGTCGCCGCCGAATCGTTGCCAAAATTTTTGGCGCGGGCGCAGTAACACGGGCGATTCATGTTGAGGCTGGGGATTAGTTTCGTCTTCGGGGGGGAATTCTGAAGGAGCGTTCATATACGAGATATTGATGGTTAAAACACAGCCGTTGCCGATTTTCGAGGATTTTAACGGAACAGTTAAATATTTATTAGGAAATTTTTCCGGGATGCTTTTGTCTTCCGTGCGTCGGCATTAGTGATTTCACTTTCTCGGAATGGTACAGCGACTTTTTATTCGTCTCTTCTCAACCGTTTTCGTTTTTGCCGCGTTAACGCTCCCGGCCCCGGCGCAATATGCCGGCGGTGATTACGTTCGCCTGACGCCGGATCAGGCTGACCGGGTTTTTGAAGATTTTCGTCAAAGCGGACTCGGCGGGGACGCGTGTTTCGATTTCACGATAACGCACCGGCTTCAAAAATCGGACGTCGAGACACAATATCTCGGGACGCTTTGGCTTTCGCGCAAAGGGAGCGGGCAAATCGTTCGCGTGGAAATCAACAAGGCCGGCGACAAACCGGAGTCGGCGCGCCGGTTTATTTTGCCGGGCGGGGCGATGCCGGTGCTTTGGGTGCTCGACGACAAGGGCAAGCCGGTTGAATCGACGGAGCAAACGTTGAAACCGCTCTTCCCGGGATTGATTTTTTCGCCCTTCGAACTGCAAACGCCGTTTACGCACTGGCCGAGAAAATATGAGCAGACCACGCGTTTTCGCGGGCGGCCGACGCATGTTTTCGCGATGACGCCGCCGGCGGAATTTAAGGCCGAACACCCGGAAATCGGATTCGTGAAACTGTCGTTTGACCGCGCTTACAATGCGCTGATTCAGGCGATTATTTTCGACAAAGACGCCAAGCCGCTTCGCCGGCTCGACGCGGAGAGGTTCGCAAAAGTCCAAGAACAATACGTGCCGGAAGAAATCCGCCTGCGCGACGAACGTACGCGCGACAAGGATATTTTGCGATTCACGCATGCCGCGCTTCGGCTGAAATTGCCGGCGGCTGTTTTTGATCCGGCAACACTTGTCGCACCCGCCGAACGCCCGCTGCCGGAAAAATTCTCGCCGACGGAATAATTTTTTCCCCATGACCGCAAAACTCGAAGACATCGTCCGCTACTGTGATGAACGCACGGAACGCGATCGCATAAAGGATGCGCCCGGGGCGCAAAACGGTTTGCAATTCGCCAACCGGGGCGCGGTGAAGAAAATCGGCGCGGCGGTTGATGCCGGCTTGATTCCGTTCCGGGAAGCGGCACGGCGCGGGATTGATTTCCTGATCGTTCATCACGGGTTGTTTTGGTATCCGCCGCAGCCGGTTACCGGCACGATTTACGAAAAATACCGCGTGCTTTTCGATAACGACATCGCCGTGTATTCCAGCCATCTGCCGCTCGACGCGCATCCTGAAATCGGGAATAACGCGTTGATCGCGGCCAAGCTCGGATTGTCGGTTGAGCGTTGGTTTGTCGAAATGGACGGCGTTCCGTTTTCGCCGCTTTGCGCCGGCAACGGCATCACGCGCGGCGACTTGGCCGCGCGTTTGCGGACGCTGTTTCCGCGCACCTTCACCGGTATCGAATTCGGCGGCGAACGACCTGAGAAAATTGCGATTTTTTCCGGCAGCGGACGTTCCGGATTGGAGCATCTGCAAGCCGCCGGTTGCGACACGTTCATCACCGGCGAATTGCGCCAGGAGCATTTTAACATGGCACAGGAAAACCGGTGGAATCTGTATCCGTGCGGCCATTATGCGACGGAGGTTTTCGGCGTCGCGGCGCTCGCCAAGGAGGTCGCCGGAAAATTCGGGTTGGAATACGAATTTATCGCGACGGGTTGTCCGCTCTGAAAAATTTTTACTTCACCGTGTTGCGCTTTTTGCCCCGGCGCGCCGGAAATTTCGCTTAACGGTTGCCGGCGTTCGCAAATTCGGAAGTGTTTTTTCCGATGGAAACGAAACCGATTCGCCGGCACAGCCGGTTGCTTTACGCGGTGCTTTTTGTGACGTTGCCGTTGCTCGTCGGCGCCTTGATTTTTTACATTTTTCTCCGGAGCACCGAGCGGGTCGTGACCGCGCCGTTCGAAACCATACGCAAGGTGCTCAGCGGAATTGAGCACAATGTTACGCTCAGTATTAAAAACTCGATCACGAGCATAAAAGCCGCCGATGGCGACGAGTTGCTTTTGGCTGAACTCAAAACCTCGGAATCCATCCGAAAAACGGATGTTTGGTTCACGCCGGCCGGCAGCCCGTTTGTCGGAAAAATGGCAATTCCCGGCACCCAAAAGGTGAGCGAGATTCGTGTGCCGGTGACTTTCCGCTATTACATAAAGTTGGGCGAACCGATAAAGGTCGAAGTCATGCAAGGCGCGGATCGATGCGTTTGTTTTGTGACGGCGCCGACCTTGCGGCCGCTTTTACCGCCGGCAATCGATACAAGCGGGATGGATTTTTACGTTGAGGCCGGCTTGTTTCGCTCGAACGACGATGATGCTTACAAGCAAATCGTGGCGATGATTTCGCCGGAATTAAATCTGCGCGCGGTTCAGCACATCGTGCTCGCGCGCGATCAAGCGCGCAACGCATTTGAGAATTCCATCCGGCAATGGCTGTTTAAAAGCGAATTGTTCGGCGAAAGCGGCGTGACGGACATTGTGGTGAATTTCGCCGACGAGAAATAGGGCGTCCGCCGTCAAGATGCGGTCGTCTTTTCGAATCGACAAAAAAACCGCCGGCGTTGTTGCCGGCGGTTTTTTGTTTTTCGGAAAAATTCTTCCGAAATGATTTTTAGTAGTCCATTCCGCCGTGGTCGGGCATCGCCGGAGCCGCCGGTTTGTCTTCCGGCATGTCGGTGATGAGCGCTTCCGTCGTGAGCAGCAAACCGGCAACCGAGGTCGCGTTGCTGAGCGCGGTGCGCGTGACTTTGGTCGGGTCGACAACGC
>JAVBUU010000091.1:0-6373 GCA_031555005.1 Opitutales bacterium
CTCGACGCCATCGCGCTCGCCGTGAAGAACGCCGGCTTCAAACTCGGCAAAGACATCTACTTCGCGTTGGACGTCGCTTCCTCGGAATTCTACGACGCCAAGAGCAAGAACTACATCTTCAAGAAATCGGACGGCAAGAAGCTCTCCGGCGAGCAAATGGTCGCCTTCTACAAAGAGCTCTGCAAAAAATATCCGATCATCTCCATCGAAGACGGCTGCGCCGAAAACGATTGGGCGACCTGGAAAAAACTCACCGACGCCATCGGCGACAAAGTGCAGCTCGTCGGCGACGACCTCTTCGTCACCAACACGCAAGTCCTCAAAAAGGGCATCGATACCGGCACCGCCAATTCGATTCTCGTCAAGGTCAACCAAATCGGCTCGCTCACGGAAACGCTCGACGCCGTCGAAATGGCCAAAGAAGCGCGCTACACGGCCGTCATCTCGCACCGCTCCGGCGAAACCGAAGACTCGACGATTGCCGACATCGCCGTCGCCACGAACGCCGGTCAAATCAAAACCGGTTCGCTCTGCCGTTCCGACCGCGTCGCGAAATACAACCAGCTCCTCCGCATCGAGGAAATGTTGGGCGCGAACGCCGTTTACGGCGGCAAGCTCGTCAAATTGGGCATGTAATCGCGACACGGGTCGCAAGACCCGCGTTTCGAAAAAACAAAAAATCCCCGGCATTAATGCCGGGGATTTTTTTATTTCCCGTCAAGACGCGGAAATCAAAAGCATCCAAAACAGAAACCCGAAAACGGTGAACACGAGACTTAGTGCCGTCTGCAATTTTGCCGTTTCCGCCAATCCGCAATTTCGCAACCGGCGGGCAATTCCGATTGCCGGAATCGTTGCCAAAACCGGCAAAACAAACGCCGCGCCGCACAACATGTAGCCGATTCGCGTCAACCGATCGCGCAGCTCGGATTCTGCATCCGACGTGGTGTAAAGGGCGACTTCGCCGGCGACATCCGGCAATGCGTCCTCAAAATACGTTTCCTCCGAATACCCGGTATTCGCCGGCAGCGGACTTTCCTGCGCGCGCGTTTCGTCGGCATGCCTCGGGCGCGGACGAAAGCGACGCACGTATTGCCCGATGCTCATCCATGTGCCTTCAACGCAAACGGAATGAATCAGACTGATCTCGTCGCGCGCGAGCATTCCCTCGATCTCCCCGTGCGAGAAGGGCCCTGATTCCGCGCCCTTCCAACGAATATTCAACGTGCGTTCGGAATCGTTCATTGCGGGAAAAGAATAAAGTTATCCCAGCCGCCGGGCGGCGGCGCGATGTCGGACGGGAATTCGCCGGCCGCTTTCTCAGGCGAGAGTTTCAACATCAAAATCGGCGAATACGGCGCAAAGAAATTTTTATCGGGATACATGATTACCGGAGGCAATTGCTCCGCTGCATCCGAAACGGGCGCCGGTTTAAATTCGTTTGCCGGACGTCGTTCGAAGCGACCGTCACGAGTCAGCCCCGCAAGAAAACCGCCAAGCGGCTCGCGCGTCACGAGACGGATTTTCCCGTCTTCCCCGACATGCCCGACATAGACGAACCCGGGCGTTTGCATGCGTTGAAACACGCGCAAATACGCAACGGCCTCCTCGGCGTATGGCGTGCGCCGGCGCGCGTAAAACGCTTCGAGTTTCGGCAAAAGCCCGGCGTGTTTTTCCGGCAAAAGCCAATCGGACAACGTCAACGCGAAACCGGTAATCGCCTCGAGTTCGGCGGCATCTTTGCGTGCGCACGGCGAAAACGAGATGCCGTGTTCCGCCGGCCGGCGCGCGGCAAGCTTGAAAACTTCCTGCTGCAAATACGCTTTCAGCAGCGGGGAAATTTTTAATTCACCGAGAATGCGATCCGACAACGCCGCCAACGATTCCGGAAACCGCCCCGTTTCCGCAGCGCAAAAGCGCGAAAACTCACGAAGAAACCGGCTCTCCTGCGTCAACGCGCCGGAATCGAGCCGTTCCCCGCGCAAGGCGGAAACACCCGAATTGAAAAACCGGTAATTGCGCGGCTCCGTCGTGCCGTCCGGCAAAACCGCTTCAACCTTTTGCTGTAATTCGTATCCGTCGCCGGCCGTGAAACGCGCGGTCTTCGCCGGCCCGACCACGTAAAGAGGAACAGTCGTCTCCGGCGCTTTCGCCGAGAAAGTCTTCCGCTCGTAACGCCAGACGCTCAACTCCGTTTTCGAGTCCGAAATCCTGCCGGCGGCAACAATCTCGCTCGGCAGGGTTTTAATGACGGGAAATTCTTTTGTTGCCGCCGGCAAACGCGCCGCGGCAGCCCAAAGCGTCTGTGCAAGCGCCGGGCAAAGCACCTGCTCCGGATTACGAAACGCCTCCTCGCGAACGAGGATATTCCGAATGTCGGGATCGCTCTCGACGGTCAATTTTGCCGCTTCAAAAAACGCATTGACTGAATTGACGCCGGCGAGCGCGGCTTCGACACCGAGAGCGCGCGCCTTGCGGGCGATGCCGGCGGCGAGTTTTTCGCGCACCGCTTTCAGCCGGAGAATGCTTTCCGTCCCGATCAGCGTTTTCAGGCGTTCGCGTTCGGCGTCCAGCACGGCAAGCGTCGCCGTCGCCTCGGGGAAATTTCCTTCCGCCGTCAACCGCTCGCATTCGTCGGTTTTTTTCGAAAAATCGATCTCGCCCTCAGCCGAAAGCCGTTCGGCGATTTTTCGCAAATTCGCTTCGGCAGCGACAATCGCGCCGGCGAGACCGTCCTTTGCGTCTGCCGGCAAACCGGCAACGGCTTTTTTGACACGCTCGAAATCCTCGGCATGCGCGAAAAAACGCGCCGGCGATTCCGGCAACGCGCCGGCAAGCCCGGCAAGCGACGCCGAGCAGGCCTCCGTTTCGGCGCGCACTTTTCCGATCCGCGCGCGCAGCGCGCCGGCGGCCTCGGCAAACGCCGTGTCCTTCTCAATAAAAGCCTCGTTTTGTTTGAGAAAAAGCTCCGCCTCATCCGAGCGTCCGGCGTCCCGAACCGCCTCCAATGCCCGCATCGCCGCCCGGCTCTTGCCGGTCTCAACGCCGTGCGCGTAAATGCCCGCGCCGGCAATCGCCGGAATCGCAAGCACGAGCGCGGTAGCGCCGGCGGACAAAATATTTTTCCGCCGAATGCGCGCATTCAACTGCGCCGACGCACGCAGCGCATCGTCCAGCAAAGATTGATCGACGCCGTCGCCCGCACGTTTCGCGCCCGCAATTGCGCAACGCAACACCTCGACGCGCCGGCCGAGAGAAACGCGGTTTTTGGCAATCGCGCCGGACAGCGCATCCGCGAGCGCCCGATTCGCCGCACGCACGGCCTCCTCATGCGCGGCAGCGCGAAAAGCCGCTTCCTGCCGGCTTCCCGCCCACGTTTCAAGCGTGTCGAGCCGGGCGGAAACCGCGGCGTCAAAAACGATTCGAAATTCCCGCTCGATCGCGCGGCATTCGCCCAGCAAAGGAATCGCGGACGCCCAGTCTTCTTTTTCAAAAAACAATTCGGCCTCGGCCAAAATCTCGTGAACGCGCCCCTCGGCAGCCTCACGCGCCAACCGTTCGCGCGCTTCCCGGATTTTCCGGAAAACCGGCGCGCCCTGCCCCGGCACCCGGCAACGCTCCAACGACTCCGCCAATGCAAACGCCCCGGCCTCGTCGCCGCCCGCAAGCATTTCCTCCAATTTCGGAATGCGCGTCTCGCCCAGTTTCGCGCGAATGCGCGTGAGCTCCGATTGCGCGTTTCGGTCATCCGGGTTAATGCGGACAATCGACATCAAAACATCCGCAGCGCGAAAATCGTCCCGCTCCCGAATCGCCCGGCGATAATCGCGATAAAGCGGATGCGATTCCCCGATGCGCTTGCCGTAAAGATTGCCGACCGCCTCGACGTGCCGCTGGTCAAGCGCAACCGGGCAATCCAGTCCGCGCTCGCGGCAAAACGCGACCCACTCCGGCAAACCGGAAAACGACAGCCGCGCAGCCGTGTCCAACAAAGGCGGATTCGCCTCCGCCGCCTGCAACGCCGCGTATTCGTTCCCGGCATTGATCAGCATCGCGCATTGTTCAAAGCGCTCGCGCAGGCCCGCCATTTGCTCCGCAAGCCGGCGCGCCGGCACCTGAACCTCGAAATGCCCGACATCGCCGGCAAGAACGGCTTTTATTCGGCTGATCAATTTGTCCGGGGACATGTTCGGTCAAAAAAAACGAAAAACGCGCAACGCGACGCGAAAAGAAAAGGGTGAAAACAAGACAGAGACGCAGCCCGGACATTGCAAGAAAAATGCCCGCCGGCAACGGTCGAACGCTTGACCCGGCCCCCAAAAGACGCCCTAATCGGGCTCCATCCATGAGCAATCAACTCAGCCAATTAAAAAAGTACACGACCGTCGTTGCCGACACCGGCGATTTTGCCGCCATGCGCGCCTTTTTGCCGCAAGACGCAACGACGAACCCGAGCCTGATTTTGAAAGCCGTGCAAATGCCGGAATACCGCCGGCTGCTCGACAAGGCCGTCGCCGACAACAAAGGAAAATCCGTGCCGGCGATCATCGACGCCCTCCTGATTTCCTTCGGAAAAGAAATCCTCCAAATAGTCCCCGGCCGCGTCTCCACCGAGGTGGACGCGCGCCTCTCGTTCGACACCGCCGGCACCGTCGCCAAGGCGCAAGAACTCATCGCCCTTTACAAAGCCGCCGGCATTCCGAAAGAGCGCGTGCTCATCAAAATCGCCTCCACATGGGAAGGCATCAAAGCCGCCGAGCAACTCGAAAAAACAGGCATCCGCTGCAACCTCACGCTGCTCTTTTCCTTTGCCCAAGCGGTCGCGTGCGCCGAAGCCGGCGTGCAGCTCATCTCGCCCTTCGTCGGCCGGATTTACGATTGGTCTAAGAAAAGCACCGGCAAAGAATACGCCGGTGCCGACGATCCCGGCGTCCAATCCGTCACCAAGATTTACAATTATTACAAAAAATTCGGCTACAAAACTGAAGTCATGGGCGCGAGCTTCCGCAACATCGGGCAAATCGTTTCCCTCGCCGGCTGCGACCTCCTCACGATCTCGCCGAATCTGCTCGACGAACTGCAAAAATCAACCGCTCCGGTAACGCCCGTCCTCACGCCGGCAACCGCCGCCGGTGCGGACTTCCAAAAGATTTCGCTCGACGAAAAAGGGTTCCGCCGGCTCCACAACGACGACGCCATGGGCGTCGAAAAAACCGCCGAAGGCATCCGCGCCTTCGCCGCCGACGGCGAAAAACTCGAAAAACTCGTCGCCCAATCAATGTAACGCAACCGCGCCGGCAACGCCGGCAAAACCGATTGCCTTCGTAACTCAAAAACAAACCGAACACCTTTCCCCATGAAACTCACCAAATCCAACGCGGACGTCTTTGTCCCGGACAACAAACCGATTGCCGAAGCCGCCGCGCGCACCACACACCTCGGCATCGGCGCACACCAGGACGACCTCGAATTCATGGCCTACCACGGCATCCTGAATTGCTTCGGCCAAAAAGACAAATGGTTCACCGGCGTCGTCGTCACCGACGGAGCCGGCAGCTCCCGCACCGGCATTTACGCGCAATACTCCGACGCCGAAATCGCCGCCGTGCGCCCCGGCGAACAACGCAAAGCCGCAATCATCGGCGAATACGCCGCGATGTTCCAACTCGGCCACCCGAGCAGCGCCGTCAAAGACGCCAAAAACCAAGATGTCGTAAACGACCTTTTGGAAATTTTGAACGCAACAAAACCGGACATCGTTTATCTGCACAACCCGGCGGACAAGCACGACACGCACATCGGCGTCACGCTGCGCGCCGTCGCCGCCATGCGCAAAATGCCGAAAGCCGACCGACCGAAGAAAGTTTACGGCTGCGAAGTATGGCGCAACCTCGACTGGCTCTGCGACGCCGACAAACAAATCCACGACGTCAGCGCATTCCCCAATCTCGCCGCCGCGCTCAACGGCGTTTTCGATTCCCAGATCACCGGCGGCAAACGCTATGACCTCGCCGTCATCGGCCGGCGCATGGCGAACGCCACCTTCTTCGACTCGCACTCGTCCGACGACGCCTCCGCACTCCAATGGGCGATGGATTTGACGCCGCTCGTACAAGACGACTCGCTCGACGTCATCGAATACACGCTCGGTTTTGTCGAACGCCTCAAAGCCGACATCAAAACGCGCATCGGAAAAATGATGTAAAGGGTGTGCCTTTCGAAAAAAAACGCGCCGGAAATTCCGGCGCGTTTTTTTATTTCGAGAGAGATTCACGGTGAAAATTGAGATTTAAAAAAATGCCGGCGATGCCACTGTCCGCCGGCAAAAACACATGAGCACGCTCCGCATCAATAACGCCGAAATCGTCAACGA
>JAVBUU010000015.1:0-13360 GCA_031555005.1 Opitutales bacterium
TTCGAGAACGACGCCGACGACTTTCGGGATGATCTCGCCGGCTTTTTCGATAATGACGATGTCGCCTTCGCGAATGTCTTTGCGCGCGATTTCGTCGGCGTTGTGCAGCGTGGCGCGGCTGACGGTGCTGCCGGAGAGTTCGACCGCGTCGAGTTCGGCGACGGGCGTGACGGCGCCGGTGCGGCCTATTTGCAGGGTTACGGCGCGCAGGCGCGTTTGCGCTTGCTCGGGCGCGAATTTGTAGGCGATGGCCCAGTGCGGGAATTTGGGCGTGCCGCCGGCGCGGGATTGTTCGGCGAACGAATCGATTTTTACGACGGCGCCGTCGGTCGGGTAGGCGAATTGCCGGCGGAGTTTGTCGAGTTCGCGAATTGCGTTTCGGGCTTCGTCTTCGCCGGCGGCTTCGCGGAAGAATTCGACCGCCGGTAACCCCCACCGGCGCAGCGCGGCGTGAAATTCGGTGAGTTTTGCGAAGGAATTTTTCGGCTCAACGGCTCCGATTCCGTAGAGGACGATTTCGAGTTTTCGCGCGGCGGCTTCGCGCGGGTCGAGGAGTTTGACGGTGCCGGCGGCGAGGTTGCGCGGGTTGGCGTAGAGCGGCAGGCCGGCGGTTTCGCGTTCGGCGTTGATGCGGTGAAATTCCGCGTTGGTCATGTAAATTTCGCCGCGAATTTCCAAAAATTCCGGCGCGTCGCCGGTGAGTTTTTTCGGAAAGGTTTTTATGGTTTCGACATTGCGCGTGATGTCGTCGCCGACGGTGCCGTTGCCGCGTGTGACGGCGCGCGTGAAAATACCTTTTTCGTAAGTGAGGCTGACGGCGACGCCGTCGAGTTTGGGTTCGACGACGAAGCGCGGCTGCCGGTCGCCGGTGAGTTTTTTGACGCGCTCGACGAAGTTGCCGAATTCGGCTTCGGAGTAGGTGTTGTCGAGGCTGAGCATGGGCGCGGCGTGGGCGGCTTTGGCAAAGCCTTCGGTGCGGTCGTCGCCGGGCGTTTCGGTTTTTCCGGCGTCGGCGAATTCGGGATGCGCGGCGAGAAGGTCGGCCAGTTGCCGGCGGAGTTTGTCGTATTCGAAATCGGAAATTTCCGGCGTTGCCTTGGCGTAATAAAGCGCGTCGTGCCGGGCGATTTCGGCGCGGATTTGCGCGATTTGCGCGGCGGGTGTTTCGGATTCGGCGGACATGGTTTGCTCGGCGAGGGCGTTGCCGGGGACGGCCGCCCGTAGTATTATTGCGAAAATTAAAAAGAATCGGGAGAGGAAGGAGCCGGCGAGCATGAGTGTTTTTGTTTTTTAAGCGAGAGCGGGAATTCCAAAATGCTTCGGTAGCCGATGATGTTTTTGAAATACAAGCCGGCGGAGAGTGCTGCGCCGGCGGTGTCGGCGAGCCAGTCAAGCATGTCGGATTCCCGTCCGGGCGTGAAACTTTGGTGAATTTCGTCGATTGCGCCGAATGTCGAGGCGGCTGCGAGTCCGATGCAAAAAGCGATTGCCGGTTTTGCGCCGGATTTTCCGGCTGCGCGTTGGATCAGAGTCGCGATGAGTCCGAACGCTAACGCGTGGATGATTTTGTCCTGATAACTTAAACCGGTGTCGGGGGCGGCCGGGTTGTTGCAGGAAGCGAAGCAGACTGTCGCGATAACGGCGAGCGGCCAAATCCAGGCGGAATGACGTGTTTTTTTCATTTTTTGAGAGAACCGCCGCAGGGAATGAAAATGGGCGTGTAAAGCAAGTCCGGAGGCGAGGCGTTTTTCCGGCGGTTTTGCCGGTTTGCATTTACGTTGCGGCTTGCGTTGCCGTGTCGCGGGTTTTTACTTGCGCGCTTCTTTTTCGCAATGAGCGCGCTCCTTAAAATCGGTCTCGGCATCATCGGCTTCGGCACGGTCGGACAAGGTGTTTGGAAACACCTGTCCGCGTCGAAACGCGATATGGAGATTCGCCTGGGGGTGGAAATCGAGCTTGTCGGCGTTTGCGTGCGCGATCCGAAAAAATCGCGCACTGTCAAAATTCCGAAGACGAAAATTACCACGAATCCGAATGAGATTATCGACGATCCGCGGGTGAACGTCGTTTGCGAACTCATCGGCGGGACTACGACGGCGCGTGATGTGACGTTGCGTGCGCTGCGGGCGGGCAAGGTCGTTGTTTCCGCGAACAAGGCGCTTATTTGCGAACACGGCAAAGAGGTTTTTGCCGCCGCCGGAAAATTCGGCGGGCAATTCTTTTTCGAGGCGAGCGTCGCCGGCGGCATTCCGATTATCAAATCGCTGCGCGAAGGGCTCGTCGCCAACCGGTTTTCGCAAATCGTCGGCATCATCAACGGCACCTGTAATTATCTGCTCACGCGCATGGAGCGCGAGGGGCTGCCGTATGAAACTGTTTTGGCCGACGCGAAAAAACTCGGGTATGTCGAAGCCGACGAAGCGTTGGATCTGGACGGCATCGACGCCTACCACAAGGCCGTGATTCTCGCGTTTCTCGCCCACGGGAAATGGGTGCCGCGCAAGGACACGCTCGTCGAAGGCATCCGTGCCGTGACGCTCGAAGACATCAGGCGCGCACGCGAATTCGGGTATCGGATAAAACATCTCGCCGTCATCCGGCGCGATGCCGGCAAGGGTTTGATGACGCTCGGCGTTTATCCGGCGCTCGTGCCGCTCGACAAAGTGCTCGCGCGCGTGGACGATGTTTACAACGGCATTTCGCTCACCGGCGACGTGGTCGGCACGACGACGCTTGTCGGGCGCGGCGCCGGCCGGGACGCGACGGCGAGCGCGGTCATTGGCGACATCGTGGACGCGATTCGCACGCTCAAAGGCGCGTCGTTCAAATTTCTCACGAAGGGCGACATGGACTTTTACGCCGCGCTCGGCGCGACGACACGCATGGCGAAACCCGACGAGATTGAAACGGAGTTTTATTTGCGCTTCGACATCGCGGACAGTCCCGGCGTGCTCGCGAAAATTCACGCGGCGTTTGCCGAGGAGAAAATTTCCATCGCGCGCGGCATTCAATACGAGCATCCCGGCACCGGGCGCGGCACGGTGACGTTTTCCACGCATCCGGTGACCGAGGCCGCCATGGAGCGCGCGTTGCGCCGGTTGAAACATTTGAAAACCGTGCTTGAAGCACCGCTCGTCCTTCGCATTTTTCGCCCCGAAAATTAACCGAAATCTTAAATGAAAAGTTCGAAAGTTGAAGTAACGCGCTTCGTCGCAATCTCTGCCGGCGATAAACTTTAAATTTTGAATTTTAACCTTTAACCTTCAATGGCACTCATCGTCCAAAAATACGGCGGCACCTCGGTGGCCAACGTCGAACGCATCAAAAACGTTGCCGCGCTCATTAAAGAAAATTGGCAAAAGGGGAATAAGATGGTCGTTGTCGTTTCCGCCCGCAGCGGCGTGACGAACGAACTCATCGCGCGTGCAAAATCGCTTCACGCGAATCCGGACGAACGTGAAATGGACATGCTGCTCGCCGTCGGCGAACAGGAGACCATCGCGCTGCTGAGCATGGCGCTGCACGCGATCGGCGTGCCGGCGTGCTCGCGCACCGGCGGGCAGGCCGGCATTCAAACGGATTCGCTGCACACGCGGGCGCGCATTTCGCGCATCACCGGCGGCGATATTCCGACGCGGCTTGACGAGGGCAAGGTTGTCATTGTCGCCGGATTTCAAGGCATCACCGAGGACGGAAACGAAATTACGACGCTTGGCCGAGGCGGTTCGGATTTGACGGCCATCGCTGTCGCTGCGGCGATCAAGGCAGACACCTGCCAAATCTTTACCGACGTCGAAGGCGTTTATACGGCAGACCCGCGCATCGTTTTAAACGCGCGCAAACTGCATGAGCTTTCTTACGAAGAAATGCTCGAACTCGCGTCAAGCGGTTCAAAAGTCATGCAAGCCCGTTCAGTGGAATTTGCTCAAAAATACAACGTCCAGTTTGAAGTCCGTTCTTCTTTTAAAAACACTCCCGGAACAATCGTGAAAGCCAACGCCAAGACCATGGAAGACGCCGTCATCAGCGGCGTAGCACTCGACCGCTCGCAAACCCGCGTCACCGTGAGCGATATCCCCGATACGGCCGCCGCCGTTGCGGCGATTTTCGACGCGCTCGGCGAAGCCGGCTTGAGCGTGGACATGATTATTAAAAACATCGGCACGAAAGGCCGCGCGAATTTGACGTTTTCGGTGAATTCCGACCACGTGGATCGCGTGGAGAAAGCGCTCTGCGAAACGCTCAAAAAGCTCGGTTCCGGCAGCGTGCGTTCCGCCGGCGAAGTGGCGAAACTCTCGATTGTCGGTGTCGGCATGATTTCGCATCCCGGCGTTGCCGGTACCCTGTTCAACGCGCTCGCGAGCGTCGGCGTGAACAGCGAATTAATCACGACTTCCGAAATCAAAATTTCGGTCGGCATCGATCCGGCAAAAGCCGACGAGGCCGTACGCGCCGTGCACGACGCGTTCAAATTGCACGAGTTGGTGCCGGTCGGGTAGAAGCCGCGCGACACCGGGCGCGCCGGCTGTTTGTTTAAACCGGCAGCGCACCGGGCGGGCTCGTTTTAATTCTCCTCGAAAATTTTCACGCGGAGGTGCGGAGAGGGAAGTCTGATAACTTTCTTTGTGTTACAACCGCGCATAAGGAAACGGATGTGGAAATCGGAGGGACTTACTCCCGCAAGACCGGGGATTTTCCGGATTCGGTCCCGGGTTTGCTTTTCCAAAATTAAAGGACCCCGGCATGAGTTATAGCGTTTTCAAATAACATTGAGAGATTCTCAAAACGATCCGATTTTTAACAGGAGGCCGTGGAGGTTGCAGAGGACATTTCTTCACGCGCTCCGCGACCTCCTGTTCATGTTTTTAAAACATCTGCAAGTCTCGCCATGTCTTTGTTAAACGCTATAATTTCAATGTGAACGGGTTGAAGAATAGAAACAAAACACTGCGTCTTCGCGTCTCTGCGTGAGAAATCGCCCTTCGTTTTCAATTCTCCCGGGTCGCCGGGCCGACGCGGACGTCGGCGCTCCCAGTAATTCGTCCCACGGGCAATTCAGCGCCCTGCGCAGACGCATCACCGTCGTGACAAGAAGATTTATTTCTCCGGCTTCGATGCGCTGAATTAGTCGCTTGGTTTAGTTAGCTAGCTTAATCGCTTGATTTCTTTTTGAATCTCCGAAATCACGTCACTATTTGCAATTTCTCCATTAAGACTGAAAACGATAAATACCTTTCCTCCGAATTTTTTTTCAAAATCCGCAAAACTTGCCTTCATTCTTTCTGTTGCTGAATAGGTTCCAAAATTTGCCTTTGCTGTAACTGGCTTTATTTGAATGCCAAGTGTTTTGGTGCCCACTTTTGCAATATAGTCAATGTCACCCGCATGGTCGAGTTCGGGGTCGCTTTCTTCAAATTCAATATTTGGAAAGATTTTTGCCAAACCGTCATTAACAACCGATTTTTCTCTGAGAAATCCGTCAAAGGTTCGATTGATTGTTAAATTATGAATATAGTCAATGCAATCTTGTAACGTCAATTGTTCAAAAGCTGTTTGCCATTCAGGAATAACGACTGCTGTTATTTTTTCGTGAAGCCGTTCACCAAGTTCTTTTAAGCTTTCCTTTGTTATTTTAGTTTTAGTTTTCGCTTCTGTATAAGCATTTTCAAAGTACCATCTTTCCCATTCTTCAATAGTTTTCGGTTGGCACTCTCTAATCAATGCCATTACTGTACCGACTTTATTTGGTCTTGAAAGTTGATAAGTTTGGCAAGCATAGTTCAAAACTTTTTCTTTTTTCCCGAATTCCATTGAATATTTCATGTTGTGCATTAGATTGTGTTATCTGGGCTTGTTGTATTCCAAGCAGTTTTTAGTTCACTGCCCCTTCGTATTGTGTCCTTACCCCTTTTTTCAAGAGATTGAATATATTTTTGAATTTCTGCTTTATTCGTCGTTAACCAATAACCTCTCTTAGTATTGCTTACAATGCAATTTCCACTTTGGATAGATAGTCGTATCAATTGCCGTGCTTCAACTTGATTTCCGCTGATAGGAAGTCCTAATCGTTGTGCTATGTCTGCTGCGTGGATAGCATTTTGTTTGCTTTGGGGTAAGATTTCAATTAAACGTGAAATATCATGTTGGGTGAAGCTCATATCATTATGTTGTTAAATTTTTCTTTATATTTGAATTCAATACTTGTGTCGATGTCTGCTAATCCTGCTTTTAATAGGTGTGCGTTGATGAATGTTTTATTTTTCAAGTACAAATAGCAAAGCACGTTGTTGTCGTTGTCATGCTTTATTTGATCGTATTTCATGAAGACTTTTTGACCTCTTAATTTCTCGGTCAAAAAGTTTATGGCCTCTCCGTTTGTAGAGTGTTTTTTTTTGACTCCGATAAGGCGAATTTTTAAATTATTATTTAATTCAATAATGTTGGTATTTATAATGCTTTTTACGGTATGGTATGCTTCGCGCTCTTCACTTTCTTTGTCAAATTTAGAGCCGAATTGAAGTTTCTTAATGTCTATTTTTTTGTCCAATTTATGAGGGTCGGAAAAAAGATAGGGCAATTTTGACATTTGCTCCTCATTGCGAGGGGTGGTACTGTCGGTTTGAGTTACATATTCTGTCCCGTTAAGATCTCCTTGTCGAATATATAATTTATTTTTGTAAAACGAAATAAATTCAGGATTGATTTCGTAGCCAAGAGAATTTCTTTGCAGGTTTCGTGCTGCCAATGCCGTTGTTCCACTTCCCATGAACGGATCTAGCACAGTTTCTCCTGCAAATGAAAACATTTTAATCAATCGCGCGGGCAGTTCTTCAGGGAACATTGCTATATGACCGTTTTGTTTTGCACCACCAAAAGTCCAATGAGAAGCAAAGTAGGTGTTCCATTCCTGCTTTGTCATTTCCGACAGATGCTTTTGTTCTTCTGTTGGCTTTGGCGCATTTCCCTGTTTCTTAAAAATTAAAATAAACTCATAATCAATTTTCAAAATTCCATTTCTCGGGTACGGAAAGCTTCCCATAACAGCACCACCGCCCGTTGTATTCATTGTTGTTTGTTTTTGCCAAATAACGGCTCCCATGTAGTCCAATCCGATGGATTCACAAAATTTGATAATTTCGGTACGAATTGGAATTACCTTATAACGGCCATAATAAACAGAACGTGCAAATTGGTCGCCAATGTTTATGCAAAGTCGACACCCGTCATGCAAAACTCGGTTGCATTCGGACCAAACTAAGTTCAAATTATTGATATAATTCTCATAGCTCTCATGGAATCCAATCTGATTATCAGTTCCATAATCTTTCAATTGCCAATATGGTGGTGATGTAATAATGAGATGAACCGATTTGTCTTTTATCAGATTCATTTGTCGGCTATCCCCATTTATTATTTTATGGATCGTTTTCATCTCATCCCTATTCTTTTTGAATGTGTAACGTTCTGTCTATGCATCTGCTCAATGCCTTGTTTTTCTCTCGTTGCGCCTCTTTTACACCAACTCGAACGCGCCGCCGGCGCAGGCGACGACTTCTTTTAAAGCCGTGTTATCGCCGGTTTCGTGCATCGTCGTGTAGTCCACCGGGATGTAATTCAAGGCGTCCCAGCGCGCTTGGTCGGCGTTCGTGATGACCGCTTCGTGCGGGGCTTGCGCGTAAACTTTGTCGCCGGTGTAACTCAAAAGCGAAATGCCGGTGAAGTATTCACGGTTGTCCCAAATGAAGTTGCACACTTCATCCCATTCTTCGGGGCGCACAACGCAGGTGTTCGAGACGTTGTGATGCAGGCCGGGATTGTATTCTTCGCTCGCGCGGCCGGCTTGCACCCAGTGTTGTTGGACGAGGCGGACGTATTCCAAGAATTTCACGGCGTGCACGTCGTCGCGGATGATGGCATCGGGGCGCGCCTGAATCGGGAAGGTGATGACGTCGTCGTTCGGATTGTAAACGCTGCGCTCGGTCATGCCGGGGTTCACTTCCTTGAAGTGTCGGTAAACGGGTTCCTGGCGATTCGCCTGGACGCGCCGGAAGTAGCGTTTCGCGTGATGAGGGTGGATGCCGGAGGATGTGCCGAGCAGAAGCGATGCGGTGCCTTCGGGCTTCACGCAGGTCGTGCGCGATGCCGCCGGGATGCCGATGAGCGCGGCGACGCGGGCGTTTTCTTTGCGGACTTCCGCCGCGCCGCGTTCGAGCACGGCCGGGTCCAGCATGAGCGCGGGGTTGTCCAAAATGCCGGTGATCGAGACGCCGAGGAGCGATTCGCGTTCGTTGATGAACTGCGTCGCCGGCCCGAGATACGGCATCTTGGTGTAAGAGGCTTGTAAGGTGCCGACGAATGCGGCGGCGCGGCAATTTTCGTAAAATTCGTCGGCGCTGTGGCAGGCGGCGGCGTTGATCGTCGTGAGATTGCACATTTGCCAGCCGTAAATGCGCTGGCCGATTTTGAGGTCGCCGGCGTAGCCGAGTTCGCGCAAGCGCGCGATTTCCTTGTCGTCGCGGATGTCGGCGAAGGGCGCGAGGCCGATTTCGACGCACGGGTTGGCACCGTAGTCCTCGTTTTCGACGAAATAAAAGCCGGGCTCGCCGAATTCTTTTTGTTTTTCAAACAACGCGAGAAAGACGTCCTTCGGTGTTTTGTGCCGGTTGATGACGGCGGAGTTGTTCGAGGCCGAGCGTTGCGGGTTTTCTTTAAACCAGTTGCCGGTCTTGGCGCACATCATTTCTTCGTCGTCGGCGGAGAAAAGGCAGATTGTCGCACTGCGGCGGATGCCGCCGGAAAGCACGGCTTTGGCGGCATACATCAGGATATCATAGGCCTCGGTGGACTTCAGACGACGGCCCGGCACATGATCCATGATTTTGCGAATGTTTTCGAGCGAACGCCGGAGCGGAATGTGGCCGGGTGCTTTGCCGCCGGACGTGATGAGCGGCGAGCCTTTGGCGCGGATGTCGGAGTAGTCGAACTCGACGAGCGTGCCGTAAAGATACGAGCGGATGAGCATGTCGAGCGCGTCGGCCCAGCCCTTGATGGTGTCTTCAATCTTGTGGTGAAGCACCGGCAAATCGTCTTCCTGACCGCGCGCCGGAAAGACCGGCAATTCGTTGATGTGCTTCGTTTGCACGGAAAACCCGGTTCCGGTGCCGCAGAGCAGCAGCCAAAGGGTTTCGCGGAAGGCTTCGATACGGTTAATAAAAGTGAAGGCGCAATTGAACATGCGCGCTTCTTCGCGTTCGATTGCCGGCCCGCCGAATTGCAGGCTGCGCATGCTCGGCAAAACCTTCCGCAGAGCGACCGCGGCAAAGGCTTCTTCGATTTGCGCGGAAAACAGTTTGCCGCCTTCGATCGGCAAATTGAGTTGCCGGTCCACATACTCGAAACGCCGTTTGTGCATTTCGGCGACGCGCATCACCGGCTCCGGCCACACTTCGCGCCGGGCGAGTTCGGCGTCGTAGCGCGCGTATTTCGCGATGGCGATGTAGTCCTGCAAGCCGCTTTGCTTCGGCGTTGAAGAGCGCCGGCGTTGTTGGTTGGCGCGGTAAAGGATGAAGGCTTTTGCGGCTTCGAATTGTCCGAAACCGGCAAGCGCTCGCTCGGCGGCGTCTTGGATTTGCTCGACGCCGGGAGCTTCGCCGGCGGAAAGCCGCGCGAGAAATTGATTTTCGACGAACGCCGCGATTTGCGCCGCGAGCGAGAGAAAGGTTTTGTCGAGGCCGAAGTCCGGTTTGTTTTTCCAGTCCGAGGGCTGGGTGATGCTGGCGAGTGCGCTGCGCACGGCGCGTTCAATGCGGGCACGGCTCCACGGCACGACGTCGGCGTTACGTTTTGTGACTTTCCAACTATGGTGCTGTTCGGAAATTGAATTTTGCGTGTTCATAAATGCTGAGGCGGATGCTTGGGGACGGTTAAAGACGGAAGGATGAATGGGACGAAAAAAGGGGGTGGGGCTGATTTTGACTGAACCGGGTGATTCGGGAAATTTTTTGACTGAAAAAAAGGGTGAAAAACGAGGGCCTTCGATAGCGAAATCGGAACGGACAAAAAGCGGCTTTTTTGAAAAAGCGAAAAGATAAATTAAAAAAAAATTACGATTAGATTCGCTTTAAAGTGTTTTTTCGTGAGAGATTTTGTTAATCATTTGTTATTCAGTGAAAAAGATGATGTTTTTGCGCCGCAGGCTCGTCGGAAATCCTGTGAATAAGCGGTGAACAAGTTGTCGATAACCCGTGAATTATTTGATAACAACGCGTTAATAATTCCGGTGTTTTTGCCGGCGGGTTTCCGGGGCGTTGAGCCGGCAATTCCGGTGCCGGTAAAAGGTGCCCGGCCGGCGATAGGAATTTTCGAAAAATCAAAAAGATTTCACGCAGCGACGCGAAAATTTGTTTCGGTGCCGTCTTTCGCGAATGTTTTTTTCAAACGGCAGTCGACTCGGATTTTTTTATGGCGTTTCACAGAAAAATTGCCGCTTCGGACAGGGAGATTCGCCCGGAAAGAATTTTCAACGCGTCTCTGACGTCTTGTTTTTCGGCGGCCGTGAGCGCTCTGTTTGTTCGCATGATTTTCAATCAGATGTGTTTTCCCCGAATTTTCGCAAGCCCATGGAAAACTGTTATCAAACTTTTTTCGGCTGCCGCAAAGCGTCGCGCGGCCGCAATGCCCTGAAAAACAAAGCAACCCGCACGGTTATGCGGGTTGTAAATGGCGGAGAGGGAGGGATTCGAACCCCCGGTACCTTGCGGCACATCTGATTTCGAGTCAGACACGATCGGCCACTCTGTCACCTCTCCGAAAATGGAAGCGCGCAATGAAACGTTGCCGGCGACGTTGGCAAGAATTTTTGCCGGGAAAAATCAGGGCATTGCCGCACCGGCGGCATGTTATCCGATTGCGCGGAGTTTGTTCAGTGCTTCGAGGTAAAGCGTGCGCGTTTTCGCGACGACTTCCGGCGGCAGCACCGGCCCGGGCGCTTGCTTGTCCCAGGGTTGGGCTTCGAGCCAGTCGCGCACGAATTGCTTGTCGAATGACGGTTGCGGTTTGCCGGGCGCGTAGCCGGCGGCCGGCCAGTAACGCGACGAGTCCGGCGTGAGCACTTCGTCGATGAGGTAAATGTTTCCGGCTTCGTCCGTGCCGAATTCGAATTTTGTATCGGCCAAAATCAGGCCGGCTTGCGCGGCGATTTTCGCGCCGGTTTCGTAAAGCGTGATTGCCGCATTTTTCACTTTTTCAAACACGGCGGCGCCGAGTAATTCCTCGCATTGTTTTTCGGTGATCGGCTCGTCGTGTCCGACGGCGGCTTTGGTCGAAGGCGTAAAAATCGGTTTCGGCAGTTGCGAGCTTTCGAGCAATCCCGCCGGCAATTTGTGGTCAAGAATCGCACCGGTTTTTTTGTATTCTTTCCAACCGCTGCCGGCGAGGTAGCCGCGCACGACGGCTTCTACCGGCAAGGGTTTCAGTTTACGCACGAGCATGCTGTAAGGCGCGAGTGCGGCGTGTTCCGCGCCGAGTGCGTCGCGCAGCGCGGCGTCGTGATTCGGCACGAGATGCGTCGGCATGACGCCGGCGGCGCGCGCAAACCACCAAAGGCTGATTTGCGTGAGCAAGACGCCTTTGCCGGGAACGCCGTTGGGCATCACGACGTCAAACGCCGAGAGGCGGTCCGTGGCGATCATGAGCAGTTTGTCGCCGAGGTCGAAAATTTCGCGTACCTTGCCGGTGGCGATTTTTTTAAACGGCAGTCCTTCGACTGTCATGAGTGCCGTTTGGGGCAGTTGGGATTCGGTGACGATGCCGGTGGAATTGCTCATTGGGAAAAACAAACGCTTTAAGAAAACGAAATGGTTTGGTTTTTCAATCGTGTTTCGGATGACAAGGCGGCGCCGCCGGATTTCGAATCGGCGGTTCGTGTTCGGCTTTTTGTATTCTTCACGTTAGTCCGCGGCCGGCGAGTCGAGTTCGAATACGACAATTTCAGCCGGTTTGCCGGGTTTTTTTGCCGGTGCTTCGATAATGATGCCGGAGTCGGTTTGAGTGAATTTTACCGGCGCGTCATCGGACAATAACCGCGCTTTTTTGATTTTTTGTTTTAACGCCGGCAGTTTGATTTCGCCGGCGTCGCCGCGCGAAGCGAGCAAGTGAAGATACACGCGATTCCCCTTGTGCGTTGTGCCGTAAACATCGTCGACCGGTTCGAACGGGCCGGCACGCGTGCCGTAAATCGCCTCTTGATTGTCACGCACCCAGTCACCGAATTCTTTCAGGCGGGCAACGTCCGCCGGGGGGATTACGCCGTCCGCATCCGGGCCGACATTGAGCAACATGTTGCCGCCGCGCACGAGGACGTTCACGAACATCGTAATGACCGCATCGCGGCTCATCAAATTGCGGTGTTTGTTGTAGCCCCAAGTGGCTTGGTTGAGATTCAGGCATTTTTCCCACGGACGGCGGATGATTTTGCCGGTCATTTTGCCTCCGCCTTCTTTGCAAATAAAATCGCCTTCCCGGCCGGAACGCGGATTCATCACGACGTCCGGTTGATATTTTCGAACCGTTGCGTTTAATTTTAACGGCTCCCAAAACCAAGCGGCATCGGCATCGCTGCCCTCCATGTTGAGCCAGGCGCCGTCATACCAAAGCACGTCGATTTTTCCGTATTTTGAAACGAGCTCTTCGATTTGTCCGTAGCCTTGTTTTTTCATCAACGCGGCATTTTCCGGCAATTCCTTCGGCTTGAAATAACCCGGGAAACGCCAGTCCATCGGCGAATAATAAAGTCCGACGCGCAGTCCGGCGTCGCGTACGGATTTGACGTATTCGGCGATAAAATCGCGATGCGCCGCGCGTTTCACCGAAGTGAAATCGCCGTAACTCGCCGGGCTGTCCCAGAGCGCGTAGCCGTCGTGATGCCGTGCGGTGAGTACGACGTATTGCATGCCGGCGGCTTTGGCGACGGCGACCCAAGCATCGGCGCTGAAGTGCTTCGGATTAAAACGGTCGGCGTATTTCGCGTATTCCTCATTGGGGATTTTCGCGAAATGCTGATACCATTCGCCTTTGGCGGGGACGGCGTAAATGCCCCAATGGATAAAAAGACCCAACTTTGCGTCGCGCCACCATTGCATTTGGGCCTCGGAAAGACGAAGCTTCTCGTCCGTAATGCCGTCAACGATATCGGATTTTTTTTCCGAGGCGATTTCGTCGGCATGACGCGCCGGCATTATTTTGCCGGCAAGCGCCGGGAGCACTTGAAGCAGAGAAAGAAATCCGAGGAGGAGGGGGACGCGTATCGGATGCGGCATGGATGCGGTTAGAAAGCCGTTTTTTGAAAAAGTTCGGCTGTTTT
>JAVBUU010000026.1:0-8734 GCA_031555005.1 Opitutales bacterium
CGCGGCGAAGCGCGGTGACTTGACGGTTTTACCCTCCGGCGAACGCGTGTTGCGGACGCATCGGATCGTGAACGCCGGCGACCGGGTGGCGAATTTCGACATCCTCACCGGGGACATGGTGCTCGTGGATCGCGTGAGTTACAATTTCGTGCGTCCGAACGTCGGCGATCCGTTTGTGTTCGCGACGAAAAAAATCCCGGGACTCGCCCGTCCCGACGGCACGCCCAACGATCAGTATTACATCAAGCGTCTCGTCGGATTGCCGGGCGACACGCTGCAGGTGAAAAACCCGGAACTGTTTCGCAACGGTGCGCTGATTGCCGGTTCGCCGGCATTTGAAAAAAACAATACGCGCAAGACCGAAGCCCGTTATTTCGGCTATCTTTGGAGCGCCGGCGGGCAGCCGGGTCCGTTTACCTTGGAGCGTCCGCTCACGCTGCCGGCGCAGCGTTGCTTCGCGATGGGTGACAATTCGTCGAACAGTTTTGACAGTCGCGGTTGGGGTTTTGTGCCCGAAAAAGAAATTATCGGGAAAGCGTTTTTTATTTTATATCCGTTCACGAATCGCTGGGGCTTGGCGGAGTAGGAGGGGGCGCGTTTTTTTCGGAGGGATTCGTCTCTCCGGATTCCGGCGGGAGCTCGCGGGAGCGAGCCCCTCCATTCAGTTGAATCGGCTCTCCCGGTTATTTTTTTGCCGGCCATTTTCGCTCGCGCTCGGCAAGCGGCATCGTTTCGACAACCGTGCCGGTGCAGGCCGCATGGCGACTGAATTGCCGGAAGAATTCCGGCGTCACGCGAGCCGCGAGCGATGCGGCAATGTTCGCAATCAGGACGCGGCCGTCCGGCTGCCGGATGCCGACCCGGATTTTTGTTTTCCCGCCGGTGTCGTCCAAAAGCCGTTCGGAGAGTTCGCGCAAAAAGTCTTCCGCTTCTGCGGTCGGGTGCAGGACGAAAAGGATGCTTTTTATCAGTCCCGGAATGCGCTCTTCGAGCGGCGAGAGGCGGAATGCGTTAATGCTCCATTCGCCGCGATCTTGCCGGAACGCCATTTCCGCTTCGACGAGCACTTGTTTCCCTTCGCCCAAAATTACTTTGCCGGGAATTGTTTCGAAGCCGGCTCCCTCGCCGCGGTGCGCGGGTTGCGCCGGTGCGGTTGTGCCGCCCGACGACGGGTCTCCGAAGAGGTTTTGCTCTTTCGGCGTGTCTGCGGATTGTTCGGAATTCTCTTCCCGGGGTTGCGGCGCGGCGCGACGGATCGTCTGCGGTTTTTCTTCTTCCTGTAGTTTTTCGTAGGCTTCCGGAAAAACGTTCACCGAGTAATTGTGCGTTTTCGTTGCGAGCGTGAAAAATGCCCAGGCCTGTTTTTTTTCTTTTGTAATTTTTTTCTGGATACCGGTGGCGACGCCGCAGAGACGGACGGTGATGCGGTCGTGTTTGCTGAAATTTGTTTCCTCGATCGTGCCGGTAAAAGAACTCACGGCGGCGTCGAGCCCGGCGTAAGCGTTCATGGGGTGGCCGGAAATGTAGAATCCGATGAGTTCTTTTTCGTACTGCAATTTTTCGGCTGCCGGCATTGCCGGTGCCGTGCGGACAATTTCGGCGCCCGCGCCGCCGGAGGATCCGCCGTCGTCCATTAAATCGAAAAGATTGCCCTGTCCTTTTTCCTTGTCGGCGCGTGCGGCGGACGATGCCTTGCGGACGCTTTCGGCGGAATCGAGCAGGTGCCGGCGGTCCTCGCCGGCATAATCGAACGCCCCGGTTTTTATTAGATTCTCGACGACGCGGCTGTTTACGCCGTCGCCGAGGCGTTCCATGAAATCGACGAAGTCCTTGAATTTTCCGCCGCGCGCGCGTTCTTCTATAATCGCGCCGGCGGCCTGTTCGCCGACGCCCTTAACGGCGCCGATGCCGTAGCGGATGGCGTTTTCCGCCGGTTGCGGCGTGAATGACGCGTCGCTTAAATTCACGTCGGGCCCGAGTACCTTGATGCCGAGGTGTTCGCATTCATCGACAAAGAAGGAAACTTTTTCGGCGTTGCCGAGTTCGGCGGCGAGCACGGACGCCATGAACTCGACCGGATAATTCGCTTTCAAATATGCAGTGCGGTAAGACAAAAACGCATATGCGGCGGAGTGTGATTTATTGAAGCCGTAGTCGGCGAATTTTTTCAGGATTTCAAAAATTTCTTCGGCTTTATTTTTCGGAATGCCGTTCACCTTTGCGGCACCTTCGACAAAGATGCTCTGCTGCTTGTCCATTTCCTCTTTGATTTTTTTGCCCATGGCGCGCCGAAGCATGTCCGCGCCGCCGAGCGTGTAGCCGGCGACGACGCGTGCGGCCTCCATGACTTGCTCCTGATAAACCAAAATGCCGTAGGTGTCGCCGGCGGTTTTTTCCAAAAGCGAATGGGCGTATTTTACTTTGGTCGGATCTTTTTTGCCCTCGATATATTGCGGAATAAATTGCATCGGGCCGGGCCGGTAGAGCGCGATGAGTGCGATGATCTCGTCGATGTTGGCGATGGCGAATTGCCGGCAGAGGTTCTGCATGCCTTCGGATTCGAGCTGGAAGACGGCGACGGTTTTGCCGGCGTTGAGCAGGTCGAAGGTTTTTTTGTCTTCGAGGGAAATTTTTTCGATGTCGAAATCCGGCATGTTTCGGCAACGGCGCACGAATTGCACGGCGTCGTCGATGACGGTGAGCGTTTTCAAACCCAGAAAGTCCATCTTCAATAGCCCGAGTTTATCGACGGGGTCTTTGGCGTATTGCGTCGTGAGCGCGCCTTCCTGCATCGTCACCGGGATGATGTCGGTGAGCGGCCTGTCGGCGATAATCATGCCGCAGGCGTGTTTGCCGGTGTTGCGCACCATGCCTTCGATGACTTCGCCTTCCGTGACGATTTTCGCCACAACGGGGTTGCGCTCGACTTCGTCGCGCAGTTCCGAGGATTTCTTCAACGCGTCTTCGAGCGAGATGTTTAAATCGTCCGGCACCATTTTTGCGATGCGGTTCGATTCCGAAAACGGAACGTCGAGTACGCGCGCCAAGTCGCGCACGACCATTTTTGCGCCGAAGCAGCCGAACGTGATGATATTCGAGACGCGATCTTCGCCGTATTTTTTGCGCACGTAATCGACGACTTCGTCGCGCCGGCGCATGCAGAAGTCGATATCGAAGTCCGGCGCGGAAACGCGCTCCGGGTTTAAGAAACGTTCGAAAAGGAGATTAAACCGGATCGGGTCGATGTCGGTAATTTTCAAACAATACGCGATGAGCGAACCGGCACCGGAGCCGCGCCCCGGGCCCACCGGAATACCGTGTTCGCGCGACCAGTTGATAAAGTCCCAAACAATCAAAAAGTAGTCGATGAAGCCCGTGCCGGCAATGACGCTTAGCTCGAAGTCGATACGTTCGCAGAGCTCGCCGGGGCTCGCCTTGCCGAAGCCGCGCGGCGCTTTGTCGGCCCATGCCGCCGGTTCGTCGTAATCGATGCCGTAGCGCTCTTTCAGTCCTTTTTTGCAAAGTGCCAAAAGGTAAGTGCCGTTGGCGCGCATCTTGACGCGGGTTTCTTCGGGGATCGCGAAATTGCCGGGCTTGTTTTCCGCTTCGAGCATGCCGTTTTTCAGCGCGACGTAGCTGTCGAGAATCGTGTCGATTTTCGGGCCGACGTCCACGTGAACCGTGTTGTCGAGCCGGTAAACCGGGTAGTTGTTTTTGCCGACCGGCAACGACACGTCGCACATGTCCGCGACGAGGCAGGTGTTGCTCAGCGCGTCCGGGCGTTCGCCGAAAATGCGCGCCATTTCTTCCGCCGTTTTGAAGTAAAACTGCGGCACGTATTTCATGCGTTTTTCGTCGATGACTTTTGAGCCGGTCTGGATGCAGAGCAACGCGTCGTGCGCGGCGACATGCCCGAAATCGACGTAATGGACGTCGTTTGTGCAAACAACTTTCAGGTCGTTCTCCTCGGCGATTTGCAACAAACCGAGATTGATTTTGGACTGTTCCGGCAGCCCGTGATCCATGATCTCGATGAAGAAATTTTCTTTGCCGAAAATATCCAAAAAACGCGCAAGCGCCGCTTTCGCGCGCACGGGGTCGTCGCGCAAGATCGCTTGCGGGATTACGCCTTGCATGCAGCCGGAAAACCCGATGAGGCCTTCGGCGTGCGCCGCGAGTTGCTCCATGTCCGTGCGCGGACGGCCGTAATACATGCCGCGTACGTGCGCGTCGGAAACGAGTTTCGTAAGATTTTGATATCCCTTAAAATTTTTCGCGAGCACGCCCATGTGATACCGGCGTTCCTGTCCGCGCGGCGGGCGTTCGGTGAGCGCGTAATCGTAAACCAAATACATTTCGCACCCGAGAAGCGGCTTGATGCCGGCAGCCTTGTGTTTTTTTGCTTCGCTCCAAAAATCGAAAAGCCCGAACATGTTTCCGTGGTCGGTGATGGCGACCGCCTTCATGCCGAGTTTTTCGGTGCGCTCCATGAGCCGCTCGATTTTGCTGCAACCGTCGAGCAAACTGTAATCGGTGTGGACGTGCAGATGGACGAAATCGGGGCCGGCGATAATCGGCTTGGGTTCGGGGACGATGATGGGCGATTCGCGCATGCCGGCTAAAGTGTAATCGGTGCGTGCCGGCGCAAGCCCGGTGTGCTCCGGGCGGGTTAAAACGCGGAACACCGTCCGGCCGTTTTACTTTCGCGCGCGCGATTTCCGGCGCGAACGCGCCAATGCGCGCATGTCTACGGCGATATCGTCTTTTTCGAAAATTTCCGCGCCGATGAGGTTTTCAAAAATGTCCTCCAGCGTGACGACGCCGGAAATGCTGCCGAACTCGTCCACGACAACCGCGAGTTGCCGGTGATTGACCACCAGATCACGCAACGCCGCGCCGACCGTCGCGCCTTCCGGCACACAGTGCGCCTTGTCCGCCAAATCGCCTACGAGCACCGAGTCGCGGTCCTGTGCTTTTGCCTGGAGCAAATCACGCCGGCGAACAATGCCGGTGACATTGTCGAGCGTTTTGTCGTAAACCGGGAACCGCCCGTGGGGCATGTTCGGGATTTGCCGGAAAACTTCGGCGATGCTCAATTTTGCGTCGAGCGCGGTCACGACGCTGCGCGGCGTCATGATTTCTTTCACGGAGATGTCGTCGAGGCGCACGGCGTTTTCGACGAGCGTGCTTTCCTCTTTTGTCAGTTTTCCTTCGCGTAGATTCTTTTGCGCAATTTCGCGAATTTCGTCGTCCGAGGAGTCGCGGGTCTCGTTCACCGGCGGGGCAAGCCGGTCCAGCCGGGAGGCGAAACGGCGCAACGGCGTCGAAATAAAGAGCAGCAACCGGGCCGGGCCGGCGAGTCGCGGCATGAAAAAATGCCGGAAGTGCCCGCCCAGTTTTCGGGGGAGCAGACCGGTCGCGCTTGTGACGATTAATGCCGCAAGCAGCAAACCGAACAATACGCAGGGCCAGAGCCAGACCGGCAGTTGCCCGAGTTCTTCCTGCATGAGCGAAATTTCGCGTCCGACCAAGATGCCTCCGAGTGCTGCGCTGAGGCCGGCGGCGGCGGAATAGAGCACGCCGAGTGCCGGAACGAGGTTTTTTTCGGGCGCGCGCGCCGTGTCGAAAAGCGAGGCCGTGCGCGGATTTGATTTCCGAAGCAACTCAATCTCAATGCCGGTAACATGGGTGAGCACCCCGCGAACAAGCGAGACCAGCACCGCAAAAACGATGATTACCGCAAAAAGTGTCCAAAAGAAAAATGTCGTCATTATGCCTTTCGCCGGACAAGGCGCCGGGAAAAGGAGGCGTCTCTAAACCGTGCCGGCGGTAAATTTTCAACAAAAAATCCGGCGATATCCGAGCGCCGAAAAATTAACCGCGGAGGATACAGGGGTTCGCGGCGATTTTTCCTTCGTTAAAGAACAATGTGCCAAGCGAATAAGAATCCGCCGTCGGCGGCGTTTAATCCGTCAATCCCGGCACGTGAAAAAGCCGCTCGGATTTCGGTGCGCCCGCCGGAGTTGCCGCCGGCGCGGATTTTTCGGGAACAGCCGGTAAAATCGTTGTGTATCGCGTGGCCGGCGCGGTCGCAACGCCGAGTTGCGCAAACGCGCCGTTCATCATTTCCCGGGCGGCTTTTTCGCGGAGGCGTTGCGCCTGCCGGGCGTTTGCGCCGCCTTTGCCGCCGAGGACAACGGCGATGACGCGCTTGCCGCCGCGTGAGCCGGTTGCCGCGATCGAGCAGCCGCCGGCCGCCGTGTAGCCCGTTTTCAGGCCGTCGCACGCGTCGTCATTCCAAAGCAGTTTGTTGTGGTTCACGAGTTCGGTTTGCCCTTTGCCCGGCAACGCATCCGGCCGGAAGGTGCGCGTTTTCGCGCTCGTGTAGCGCAGGGTGTCTTTGTGCTTCAGCAGTTCGCGCGCCAGCAGGGCGATGTCTCGCGCGGTGGATTTGTCCGGCACGGCGCCGCGTCGGGCAAATCCGTTCGGCGTCGTGAAAACCGTTTTCGTCATGCCGAGTTGCGCGGCGCGCGCGTTCATCATTTGAACAAAAACCGGCACGCTGCCGGCGGCGTGATCGGCGAGCGCCACTGCGACGTCATTAGCCGAGCGCAGCATCAGCGCGTAAAGCAGTTCGTCGACGGGGAAAGATTCGCCCTGCGCGAGCCAGACGGCGGAGCCGCCGGCGCGCATGCCTTCTTTTATCGCCGCGTTTGAAGCCGGCACGGACTCCGTCAATTTCATTTGCCCGGCCTCGACGCGTTCCAGCACGAGCAGCATCGTCATTAATTTTGTGACGCTTGCCGGTTCGCCGACGGCATCGGCGTTTTGCCCGGAAAAAACCGTGCCCGTGTCGGCATCGACGCAGATCGAGCCGACGTAAGTGAACGGCGGAATCGATATCGTTTTCTTTGCCGGCGCGGCCTTTTTCGGCGCGCCGTAAGCAACGCCGGTTGCGCCGGCAATCGCGAGGCACGCAAAAAGAAACAGTTTTTTCAGCATGGATAAAATGGCGAAGCCGCGAGAACACCCGGTTGAGGAAAAGTTTCAAGCCTCGTTTGTATTAAAAAAACGGATACGGATAAACGCGTGCCGGCGCGCCGGAGTCGAAAACCGTTTCCGCTTTTCTTCTTTCATGCGCCTTGAAGCCCGGCATACTGCCCGCCGTTTCTTCCGTTTTTCCCGCCCTATGCGATTATTTCTGATGCGTCACGCCCAACCCGAGTCGTCCTTGCTTCGGCAGCCCGATTCGCGGCGCACGTTGACTGCTCTCGGCATCCGGCAAGTCGGGCAAACCGTCGGAAAAATCCCGGCGGAAGAGCCTTCCGGCATCACGGTAATTGAGCACAGCCCGCTTGTGCGCGCCCGGCAAACCGCCGAGATCGCCGCGCAACGCCTGAATTCGCCCGTGCCGCTGAAACCCTGCGACAATATTTTGCCGGACGACGACCCGCGCCTCGTCGCGCCCGAACTCGCGGCGAGCGAAAACGACCGGTTTTTGGTCGGCCACAATTTTCACGTCGAAAAACTCGCGCGCCTTTTGCTCGGCAAAAAAGCCGCCGGCAAAGACCTCACTTTTGCCCACGCCGATTTGCTTATTCTCGAGCGAACCGCGCCGCCCTCCGCCGGCGCGCCGCTCGGCGATTGGACGCCGGTGCGCTTTCTTTCGCCGGACGAACGCTCCGCGTAACCTTTTTTCTAACGCTTCCTTTTTTAAATTTTTTCTGATGGACACCGTTTTTCTCACCGGCGCCGGCGGCGAACCCGCGCAAAGCATCGCGCGCCGCCTCGTCACCGCCGGTTACCGCGTTTACGGATTCGCGGCGCAATTTCCGGCGGAAGGCTTTCGCCACCCGGACTTCAAACTTGTGCCGGTGAACCTTGCCGACCCCGCCGCCGTGCGCGCCGAAGTCACATCGATTTTGGCGGAAGAAACGACGCCGGCGGCCGTCATCCTCGCCGGCAATTACCCGGTCGAAGAAAATTTTGAAGCGACGCACGCCGAAGACATCGCGCTCGCCCTGAACGCCGCCGTCGTCGGCCCGCTTACGCTCGCGCGCACGTTGCTGCCGGGGCTTGTGCGCCGCCGGGGAAGCGTCATCGCGATAACGAAAACCGCCGGCGAAAACCCCGGTTGCGCACTCGCCGCGACCGTCGCCGGCGCGCTCAACGGATTCACGCGCGCGCTGTTTGCCGAGTTGCGCGACACCGGCGTGAAAACCGCCCGCATCAAACTCGAAAACAACGCCGGCGCGCCCGATCCGGCGTTGCGTTTCACCAACACGCCGCAAAGCCAAGTGCAGCCGGACATCGTGGCCGACACTGTCGAAACGATTTTGCGATTGCGCGAAAACAACGCGATCACTGAACTCGTCCTGCGTCCGCAGGCCACTCGCGAAGAACCGCGCCTGCCGGTGAGCGCCGAGCCGCGCCTGCGCACGATTCAAGTCGTGCAACTGCCGCCGCAGTCGAATTTCCCGCCGCCGCGCGAAACCATTTACACGCCGGAACGCAAACGCCCGGATTACGCGCCCCCGCCTGACGAGGAAGAGGACGAAATGTTCGAGGACGACGACGGCGATGTCGTCGATCCGGAATTGGCTTATTTGATAAAACCGCAGCACCGGCAACAAAACCGGCCGCAACCGGAGCAACAGCGCCGGGACAATCGCCAAGAAAATCGGCAGCCGCAACGCCCGCCGCGCTCCGGGGCAATGCGCATCCACGCGCCGGG
>JAVBUU010000179.1:0-9888 GCA_031555005.1 Opitutales bacterium
GACATCGCGCACGCGAAGCTCAAAGAGCGCGTCGACGCAGGGCAGGGGCTGCCGGATTACGTCAAGAATCACCCGGTTTACTACGCCGGCCCGGCGACGACGCCGGCGGGTTACGCTTCCGGCAGCTTCGGACCGACGACCGCCGGTCGCATGGATTCCTACGTCGATTTATTCCAATCGCTCGGCGGCTCGCTCGTGATGATTGCGAAAGGCAATCGCGGCCAAGAAGTGACGGACGCCTGCAAAAAGCACGGCGGCTTTTACCTCGGCAGCATCGGCGGTCCGGCAGCGATTTTGGCGAAGGAAAACATTAAAAAAGTCGAATTGTTGGAATATCCGGACCTCGGTATGGAAGCCGTTTGGAAAATCGACGTCGTCGATTTCCCGGCGTTCATTCTCGTGGACAACAAGGGCAACGACTTTTTCAAAATGATCAACACGACGGCATGCGGCGTTTGCGGCGTGCACTGATTTTTCGAAACGATCCTCGGGTCGAATCGTAAAACAAAATCCCTTCGGAAAACCCGAAGGGATTTTTGTTTTTTCCTCAACGGCCTGTTAACGCCGGTGCATTGCCCTCGGCGTTTTCTCAGGCGTTGCCGGCTTCCGGTTCGATGTCCTCGCGATCTTTGCCGCAAAAATCAAACAACAGTTTTTCGATGAGCGCGGAAAGACCGTTCATCTCCGAGGCGGTTTTTCGAAATATCGGAAGTGCTTTTTTGTCAATTGTTATTGTAACTTTTTCTTTTGTTTTCCCCGTCGGCGGGCGACCCTTTCGTTTTTCTGTTTTCATTTCAATACGTATTTCGCGCGTATTCAAGTCGTATTACAAATGCGAAATTGCTTCTTGAATTAAAATACATACTCAAATGCACTCTTGCCGTGATTTCAAAAAAACCGGGACGCCCTGCCGCGAAAGAAAAAAAACAACGCGTCACAATTACGCTTGATCCTGAAATTATTGCGAAGGCAAAAGAACTTGTCAGCGGAACGGACGGACTTTCCACTCTGATAAACGAATTGCTGTGGAAGGCGTATCGCACGCAGGTTTTCCGGGATGAATGCGGCGGGCCGGAATCGCTTCCGGAGTTTGAAAACGCCCGACTGTTTCTGCTTAAACCCGCCGGCTCCGGAGGTCTCGATTTGCAAACCGGAGCGTTGAAAAACGCAATACTCGTGCGCGCCCGGGACGAACGGCAGGCGCGTCAATTCGCTGCGATTCAGACCGGGAAAATGATGCGTTTGCCGGCGACGAAAGAAGCCGTGTGTCAATCGCCGTGGCAAAACGCCGAGCGCGTTTTGTCAACCGACGTGACCGGTGCGATCGCCGGCGAATCGGGAATCGGCGTCCCGGGAATCGTGAAATTTTTGGAAACGAAAAAGTCCGGAAACTCGCCTCGTAAAAGGGACGCAACGCACTCCCGGTAACAACGCCGGCATCAGCGGCGGGGTGAGTGCGAGACCGGAAAACAGCATGGCGCAGAGCAAAGGATTGCAATTTCCGGGCGACGCTTTACTTCGCAAAAACCATGTCGCAACACGCTCAAATCAAACGCACCGACCCGGCGGAATTCGCCAAATTGCCGGCCGAAATTGTCAGCCGTATTTCCGTGGAAATCGAACCGGCAACGGCTCGTTCCGAAATTGTTGCCGCAATCGAGGCGGCGCTTGCGGACGCCGGCGTCGTCGGCCTTTTGTCCGTCGGAGACGATTTGCTGGTCGCGACGCATTGGGAGCCGCCGTTTAAGGCGCTTCGCATTGTTTCCGCCGCGTTTCCGGCGGCACGGTTGACGGTGAAGTCGGATGCGTTTCGCAAAGAATACTGGATTTCCCGTGCCGTTTTTGAAAACGGAAAGCAAACGGTTGAAGAGGTTTTGACGATGAATGACGGCGCGGCGTTTGAGTCGTTGTTCAAGGAAATCAACGGCGTGAGCTTTGCGGATTGGAAAAAGGAAAACAAATTGGGCGCGGTGCGCGGCGGATTTGCATGGGGCACCGCCGAGGGTTTTGATGCGTCGAAGAGCGAACTCGGCAAAGCCGAAGGTCAGGCGTAAGGCGGCAAAAGAGAAAATCGCCGGCAAAAAAAGCCCGCACGAACGTTGTGCGGGCTTTTTTTGCCGGCGGTTAGCCGTTAATGAAAAATCGGCGTGCGCTCCCCAATACAGATTGCGCCGGAAGCATTAGGATTTTCGGACTGCCGCCGGCGATAATGTTTTTATGCCGCGCTTCGTGAAAGCCGTATCCGCCTTTGCGCATTTTGCGACTCGCGTCTTCCTTTGACCAATTTTGAAAAACAAGCCGGTATGGCAAAAGAAGTGCCGGAATCTCCGGCTTGCGTTGCGCGCAAATTTTCGCGCTATGTTCCCGGCATGGTCGACTCTCAGGATGCACCGGCAAATGCCGGCGGCAGCGTTAAGTTTTATCTTCCCAAAATCCGTTTCCCGTTCATCCGGGAGTTGCGGCGCTATTCGCCGGCAAAGTTGCGCGCGGATTTAACGGCCGGCGCGACGTTGACGCTTGTTTCGATTCCTCAGGCCATCGGATTTGCGCTTATTCTCGGCTTGCCGCCGATGCCGGTGATTTTGTCCGTGATGATCGGCGGTTTCGTCGGGTCGCTTTTCTTTTCTTCGCGTTATCACGTATTCGGGCCGACAAGCTCAATCAGCTTAATTGTGGCTTCAACGGTGGCGTCGATCACGAGCGCCGGCACGACGCTCAATCCCCTGCAACTCGCCGTTTACATGGCGTTCCTTATCGGCGTCGTGCAATTTATCGCCGGACTTTTGAATTTCGGCGAAGTGACAAAGTTCATTTCGCGCTCGGTTGTTATCGCATACAGTTCGGCGATCGGAATTATTCTCGTCGCGAGCCAGTTGCACAATGTTGCCGGTATGACGGCAGCGTCCGGCTCCGGTTTTTTGGGGTCGCTTCGCGGGCTTGGCACGCAGGTGCTTGCCGGCAACGCAAATTGGGAAGATATTGCGGTGGGCGGGGCGACGTTCGCGATTTTCTGGCTTGTGCGCCGGTTTCGTCCGCACTGGCCTGAGGCACTCGTGACGCTCGCGATTTTGGCCGGCGGAACGATTCTGTGGGCAAAAATCGGGAATCATCTTTCCGGCGAAGAATATGATTTACCGTTTCGCATTATTAAAGACGACGGCGAGCTGAATGCCGGGTTCCCGACGCTTACCTGGCTGAATCTTTCGCAGGAGCATCTGTCGATTTTCCCGTCTTTGTTCGGCAGCGTGGTTGCCATCTCGATTATCGGCATGTTGGAGGCGGCTTCGATTACGAAATCGCTCGCGGCCAAGAGCGGTCAACGCGTCGAGGCCAATCAGGAATTGATGGGTATGGGTGCCGGTAATATCGCCTGCGCGCTTTTCGGCGCGGTGCCTGGCTCGTCGTCTTTTACGCGCTCGGCCGTGAATTTTCAATGCGGTGCGGCGTCGCAGTTGTCGTCGATGTTGAGCAGCGCGACCGTGCTGGTCGTGCTGTTGTTCGTGACGCCGGTTTTCAACTACATTCCGGTTGCGGCACTCGCGGCGCATCTGATTCGCGTCGGTTTGAAAATGGTCGTCATTCCGCAGATTCGCGTCGCTTGCCGATCTACGCGCTCCGACGCTGCCGTGTTTGCCGGCACGATGTTTGCCGCGCTTTTTCTGCGAATCGACATCGCGATTTACGTCGGCATCGGTATTTCGCTCGCGCTCTTTTTGCAGAAAACAAGTGCTCCGATGCTTGTGGAATACACGTTTGACGACTCCGGAACGCTCGCCGAATTGTCCGACAAAAACAAACGCGCCAATCCGCAAATCGCGATCATTCACGTCGAGGGCGAATTATTTTTCGGCGCGGCCGATATTTTCCTTTCGCAAGTGCAGCAGCAGGCGTCCGACGAGAATATCAAATGTTTTATTTTGCGGATGAAAAACGCCCGGCATCTCGATGCGTCAACGGTGATGGCACTCGAATCGCTGAAAGAATTCTTGGACAGAGCCGGCCGTTTTCTGATTATCAGCGGTTGCACGAAAGAGGTGGAAACGGTGCTGAAAAACAGCGGCCTTATCAAAACGCTCGGCGAGGAAAACGTGTTTGCGGCAGATGCGTCGAATCCGAACATTTCGACGCGCCGGGCGTTGATGCGCGCGTCGCACCTGCTCGCCGGCGAGGCGGACATCCGCATTTTTTACGGAAGCCGAAAGGCTGCCGGCAAAGACGGTTCCAAGCATTTTGACGATGATCCCGTCACGGATTGTGAGATTTGATTTTCAGAAAAATGCCTCAGCCCGTTTTTCGCCGTTTTCTCGATTGGCAACGCCCGGTTGCCGAAGTCGCCGCCGAATTTTTTGCGCGGGAAGTCGCCGGCGATTCCGGCAAGGCGTTCGATTTTTCCGGCAACGTCGTCGTCGTGCCGACGCACGAGGCCGGCCGGAAATTGCTCGATGCGATGACGGAAAACGCCGAGTCGGTCGGGCAGGGGATTTTTCCGCCGTGCGTGCTGACGCCGGCGCAATGCCTGCGCACGCTGCGTGCCGGCGGGAATCGCGTCGCGACCGACACGGAATCGCGTTTCGCGATGGTTTCGGTTTTGCGCGAATTGCGTATCGAAGATTTTTCAAAACTTTTTCCGGTGACGCCGCCGGCGCGCGATCGGCAATGGGCGCTCGGGCTTGCTGAAACGATTTTGGGGCTGCGCGCCGTGTTGTCCGAATCGCCGGAATTTTTTGACTGCGCCCGCGTCGCCGGGTTTGCCGAAAATCCGGAACCGGAACGTTGGGCGGATTTGGCGCGCATCGAAGAAAAATACCGCGCCCGGCTCGCCGAACGCGGACTTTGCGACAAAGATGACGCGCGGCGCGAAATCGCGGAATCGCCGGCACTGCCGGCGATGTGGAAGAAAATTTATTTTCTCGCGACGCCGGATTTTTCACCGTTGCTGCCGACCGCGCTCGCGAAAATCGACGCCGGCGTTTGCGAAACCGGCATTCTTATTGTCGCGCCGGAATCTTTGAAAGACGGCTTTGATGCGTGGGGGCGCGTGATTCCGGATTTTTGGGCGGGGCGCGAACTCGTTTGGGAAAATTTCGATGCGCAAACAAAGCTTGCCGCAACGCCGGAGACTCTTTCCGAAAACATCGCCGAGGCGATTGGAGCATCCGCTTCCGCAGACGGTTCGCCGGTGACCACGCTCGGGCTGATCGACGAAACGCTTGCCGGTGCCGGTAGCCGTGGAATCGAGGCCGCCGGTTTTGCCGCCTACAATCCCGCCGGTAATTGCGCGCGCGACCATTTTCTCGGCGCATGGATCGGGATTTGGGAGAACTTCATCTCAGACGCGAATGCCGGGACGGTCGGCGCGTTGCTGCGGCTTCCGTTTTTTGCCGGCCGCCTCGCGCCCTCGGTTTCGCTCGGCACACTCCTTGGCGAGTGGGACGATTTGCGCGACGCGCACTTGCCGGACACGCTCGACGACGCGCTTTTTTTCGCGAGAAAACGCTCGGGAGATTTTTCGCATACTTTTCCGGCGCTCGAAAAACTCGTCGCCGACAAAAGAGGATTCGAATCGGAAGCGGAATGGCCGGCGGCATTGCGCGCGCTGCTGCGTGAGATTTTTGCCGAAACCGAATTCGACGCCGCAGATACCGGCGATAACGAAACGCGCCGGTTTTTGGAAATAATCTCGGAAGAAATTGAAACTTTTGAAGCGCTTTGCCGGCAGGGACTCGATGCCGGCACCGGACTCCTGCTGCTTTGCCGGCGTTTGGCGACGGAACGCCTCGGTGCCGATGCCGGCGAAAATACCGTCGCGATGCCCGGATGGCTTGAGCTTTTTTGGGATGATTCGCCGCACTTGATTCTTGCCGGCATGAACGAGGGTTACGTGCCGGAAACAATCACGGCCGACGCGTTTTTGCCCGGAACGTTTCGCGAGAAACTCGGACTCGCGACGAATGAGTCGCGCCTCGCGCGCGACGCTTATTATCTGCAAAAAATGCTCGCGCAACGTGCCGGCGGTCACGGACGCACGGATGTTTTTATTTTGCAAACAAACACGCAAGGCGAACCGCTCCGCCCGTCGCGGCTCTTGTTTTTATGCGCGCGCGACGAATTGCCGGCGCGGGTGAAACGGCTTTTTTCCGAACCGGCGATGCCGACGCCTGATCCGGCGCGGACGGTCGTCGCCAAGTTCGTGCCGCCGGTTTTGCCGGAAAAAATCGACGCGCTTTCCGAAAAAATCGCCGTCACCAAGTTCGCGTCCTACTTGCAATGCCCGTTCCGGTTTTACCTGAAAAACGTGCTGCGGATGGAAGAAAAGGATTCCGGCAAAACGGAGCCGACGCCCGCCGAATTCGGGTCGGCGATTCACTTCGCGCTGGAAAAATTCGGCAGCGACGCGACGGCGAAAAATTTTTCAGAAGCCGGCGAGATCCAAAAATTCGTCATCGCGCAACTCGATTTGTATTTAAAAAACAATTACGGCGCGAATTTACCGTTGCCGGTGATCGTCGCGGCGGAATCCGCCAAAAACAGGCTGTCCGCGTTTGCGCGCGAACAGGCGCGTCTGCGCCGCGAAGGGTGGGAGATTTGGCGCGTGGAAACACGGTTCGACGAACTTTTGCAAAGACCGTTTCGCCTTGATGCCGGCGGCGCGGTTATCGTCGGAAAAATCGACCGCATCGATTTCCGGCCGGAAACAAACCGGCTTCGAATCATCGACTACAAAACGAGCGGCAGCGCAAAAAAGCCGTTTGACGCACATTTGAAAAAACTCCGTGACGGCATCGTTTGGCCGCAGGCATTCGCGCACGCGGAAATTGACGGTGAAATGTTTTTTTGGAAGAATTTGCAGCTTCCGCTTTACCGGCATTTGCTGCGTGCGGCGCCGGGGTTGCCCGCGAAAGATATCGAGCTTGCGTATTTCAATTTGCCGAAGGCGGCGACGGAATCCGCTTTGGATTTATGGTCGGACTTTACGCCTGAACTCGGTGAAAGCGCATTGGCATGCGCGCGCGGCATTTTAAAAAGTTTGCGCGGGCGAGTTTTTTGGCCGCCGAATCCCAACCCGGAATTTGACGATTTTGAATTATTGTTGTCACCGTCGCCGGAAGACGTCGTCGATTTTGAGCAATTCCGGCGAATGTTGCGTGAATAAAAAACCGCCGGCATTAATGCCGACGGTTTTTGTGGTTAATGTGACAGTCGTTCCGACTGTGCGCAACCGGAACGGTTGCGTCACATTGGTTATGCGGTCGCCAGAATCTTTGCTTTGATTTCCGAAACCGGCATCAGCGCGAGTTCGTTCGGCGATACGCGGTTTTTCAAAATCGCCGGCAGTTCGACGAGCGTTTCGCTCAACACCAAATTGCGGTTGGCCGAAACTTCGTCCACGCGGTCCACCGGCGTGAAGCGCGGCGCGTTTTGCAACGCAGCCGGTTGTTCGCGAACGATGTCGATGATCGCCAGAACCGCGTCGCCGAAGCGGTCGAGCTCGGCTTTTGTGTAAGATTCCGTCGGCTCGATCATCAATCCGAAAACTTCCGGGAACGCCACCGTGGGCGCGTGGAATCCGAAATCGAGGAAGAGTTTGCCGACGCGTCCGATTGCGGCGGAGCGCGCAATGCCGGCGCCTTCGAGTCCTTTGAAATCTTCGTCGTTGAGCGTCAAAATAAACTCGTGCATGCGCGGCATGTCGGCGGCGGCCGCCGGCAGCGACGGGTATTTCGTGCTCATGCGTTTGAAGAGGTAACGCGCGGAAAGCACGGCCATCGCGCTCATGTGGCGCACGCCTTCGCGACCGAGGCGTTGCAGATACGTGTAGGTGCGAATCTTGTGCGCGAAGTTGCCCCAGTGCCGGTGGAACGCGCCGATGCTTTTCGCCGGACGCACCGGCACGTAGCGGTCGCCTTGTTTTTCGATTTGGTAACCGGGCAGGAAGTCGAGAAGGCGTTTCGAAACCGCCACGATGCCGTCGCCGGGGCCGCCGCCGCCGTGCGAGATGGACCACGTTTTGTGGAGGTTATTGTGAATCGCGTCCACGCCGAGTTTGTCGAGGTCGAGCCAACCGGCGATGGCGTTCATGTTCGCGCCGTCCATGTAAACGAGTCCGCCGATTTCGTGAATGCGGTCGGCCATTTTCTTGAAGCTCGTTTCAAAGATGCCGGAGGTGTTCGGGTTCGTGACCATGATACCGGCGATGCGCGGGCCGTATTCGGCGATTTTCGCTTCGAAGTCGGCGGCGTCCACTTCGCCGTTCGGCGCAGCTTTCAAAATCACGATGCCGGCTTGTTTACCGTCGATTTTTTTCACGTCGAAACCGGCGGTCGCGGCGGTCGCGAAATTCGTGCCGTGCGCGCTGTTCGGGATGAGCAGGACGTTGCGTTGCGTGTCGCCGCGGTCGCGGTGGTAGGCTTGGATGAGCTTCAGCCCGACGAGTTCGCCTTGCGCGCCGGCGACCGGCATCGTGGTGAGTCCGGCGAGTCCGGTGATGCCTTTGAACCATTCCTGAATTTGGAAAAGCACTTCGAGCGAGCCTTGCGCGTCGGCTGCCGGCGCTTGCGGGTGCATGTTTGCGAAGCCCGGCAAAGCGGCCGCCCAGTCGTTGATGAACGGGTTGTATTTCATCGTGCAGGAACCGAGCGGGAAGCACGCGGTGTCCGGCGAAACGTTCAGCTCGGCGAGCTTCAAATAATAGTCCTTAATTTGTTGCAGCGGGAATTGCGGAAGCCCGGCTTTGCCGGCGCGGAGCAGGTCAACCGGAATCGCGTCCGAGGCTGCCGGAATCGCTGCCGGCGCGGTCGATTTGCCGTAGAGATTTTCGAAAAACGCGACGAGCTTGTCGCAGTCGGCATCGGTCTGAATGTCGCTGAAAGAAATTTTCAGCAGCGAGCACGCGCAGGGCGTTCTGCCGGTGACATCGACGCCGACGTGCAAGCCGGCGGCGCGGCCTTTTTCAATAACGGATGCGGCGGCATCCGGAAGTTGGATACAAAATTCGTTCCAGAACGGAGCGTCGGCATAAACGCGTTTGATGCCGGGGATTTTTTCGAGTTTTGCCGCGACTTTGTGCGCGCTCAACATACCGGCGCGCGCCGCGGCGCTCATGCCGGATTCGCCGCGCGCGAGAATTGCGGCACCGGCGACGGTGGCGATGTAAGCCTGATTCGAGCAAATGTTCGACGTCGCTTTGTCGCGGCGGATGTGCTGCTCGCGCGCGCTCATCACCATGATAATGCAATCGCGACCGGCGTTGTCTTTGGCTCGGCCGACGAAGCGGCCGGGCGTGGCGCGCACGTCGTTTTTGCGTTCGTCGTTGTAACGCACGGCGAACAAGCCGAGGCCGGGGCCGCCGAAATTCGCGCCGAGCGCGAGGTGCTGCGCTTCGCCGCAAACGATGTCCGCGCCGGCTTTGCCGTAAGTCGCCGGTGTTTTCAAACCGCCGGCGGCGGTGAGCATCGGGTCAACGATGGCGATGGATTTTACGCCGCGTTCGGCGCAAAGGTCGGTGAGCGCGTTGACGTCTTCGAGCAAGCCGAGCGTGTTGACTTGCGGGAACGCGATGCCGGCGAGTTTCGGGCCGAGCGCTTGTGCTTGCGCGCGCAACGCGGCGATGTCGAGTCGGCCGGTTTCGCCGGACGCTTTTGCGTATTCGATTTTAACGCCGGTATCGACGATGTGCGTGTTTAAAACTTCTTTGTCTTGCGGGTAAATATTGTCGGCGACGATCACGGTGTCGCCGGCGGCGCTTTGCCGGATGGCGCAGCACGCGGCCTCGAACAACGCCGTCGAGCGGTCGTAGAGCGAGGAATTGATGGCCTCGAAACCGGTGAGTTGGCGCATCATGCACTGATAAATCCAGTGCGTGACGAGCGAACCTTGCGAACGCTCCGG
>JAVBUU010000147.1:0-4391 GCA_031555005.1 Opitutales bacterium
CCTGCCGGGACAAGAAGGCCTCGTGCACGTTTCCGAACTCGCCGACTTCCGCGTCAACAAAGTCGAAGACGTCTGCAAACTCGGCGACGAAATCATCGTCAAGTGCGTCGGCGTGGACGAAAAAGGCCGCGTCCGCCTCTCGCGTCGCGCCGCGATTGCGGAAAAAGAAGGCCGCCCGTATGAGCCGAAACAACGCGACGAAAACGGCGGCGGCGACCGCCCGCGTCGTGATTTCGGCGACCGCCCGCGTCGCGAACACGGCGACCGCCCGCGCCGCGAACACCGCGACTAATCAAGGTGGCGCAACCATTTTTGGTTGCGCAAAAACCAAAAACAAAAAACCGCTGACATTAACGCCGGCGGTTTTTTTATGCCTTAAAACTAAGGCTTTTTCGAATAACATTAAGAGAGCGTCAAAACGATCCGATTTTTAACAGGAGGACATGGAGGTCGCAGAGGACATTTCACCACGCGCTCCGCGACCTCCTGTTCATATTTTCAAAATATCGACAAGCCTGACAATGCCTTCGTTAAACGCCGTAACCTGCAAATAAAGATTGAATCTTCAATTTGCAGATTGATGGCGTTGCAAAAAAACCGCCGGCAGCAACGCCGGCGGTTTTTTGTTTTTACGATTCGCGGCCGAACCGTCCGTGTTCCGTTTATTTTGTATCCGGCTCGACGACGGCGATGCGCAAATCGCGCAACTGGCGCGGCGTGACGGCACCGGGAACTTCAGCCATCAAATCCTGGCCCTTTTGCGTCTTCGGGAACGCCACGATGTCGCGAATGCTGCTTCTGCCGGCAAGCATCGTAACCAAGCGGTCGAAGCCGAGCGCAATGCCGCCGTGCGGCGGCGCGCCGTAGGAAAACGCTTTCAGCATGTAACCGAAACGGCTTTCGACGATGTCCGCCGGGATTTTCAAAATGTCTTCGAAAATATATTTTTGCGTATCCGGATTATGAATACGAATCGAGCCGCCGCCGAGTTCGACGCCGTTCAAGACGATGTCGTAGTGCCGGCCGCGCACTTTTTCCGGCGCGGTTTTCAAGAGCGGCTCGTCTTCGATCACCGGCGCGGTGAACGGATGGTGCGCCGAAAGAAAGCGTTTTTCGTCTTCGTCCCAGAGCATGAGCGGAAATTCGATGACCCAGAGGAAATTGTATTTATCGACCGGGATTTCGATTTTGCCGCGCGCTTTCAGAAGTTGCGCGGACTCCAACCGAAGGCGCCCGAGAATCGCGCAGGCCTGCGTCCACGTCGCGGCGGCGAAAAACACGATATCGCCGTCTTCGATGTTCAATTTTTCTTTAAGCGCGGCTTTTTCGGCGTCGGAAAAGAATTTTAAAATCGGCGACTTCCATTCGCCCTTCTCCGCCTTGATGAACGCCAGCCCTTTCGCGCCAAGTGTTTTTGCGATTGTTTCGAGATTCGTGAGTTCGCCTTGCGTGATGTCGGCGAGACCTTTGGCGTTGATCGCGCGGACGACGCTGCCGGCGGTGTTCGCAATCGTATTGAAAACTTTGAATTCCGATTTTTTGAAAAGCTCGGTGAAATCGACGATTTCAATCGCGAAGCGCGTGTCCGGTTTATCGACGCCGTAACGATCCATCGCTTCTTGGTACGGCATGCGCGGGAACGGGGTCGGAATATCGACGCCGAGCACTTCCTTCCAGGTATTTTTCAATACTTTTTCAATGAGCGCATACATGTCCTCGCGGTCGATAAAGGACATTTCCAAATCGACTTGCGTGAATTCCGGCTGCCGGTCGGCGCGCAAGTCTTCGTCGCGGAAACAGCGCGCCATTTGGTAGTATTTTTCGACGCCGGCGACCATGAGCATTTGCTTGTATTGCTGCGGCGACTGCGAGAGCGCATAAAACTGGCCGGCATTCATGCGGCTCGGCACAAGAAATTCGCGTGCGCCTTCCGGCGTGGATTTGAAGAGGACGGGTGTTTCGACTTCGAGAAAATCTTCGCCTTCAAGCGTGTTGCGAATCGCCTTGGCGGCCTTGGCACGCATTTTTACGAGGTTCAAATTGCGCGGCCGCCGCAAATCGAGATACCGGTATTCGAGGCGCAGGTCTTCGCTGACCTTGTCCGCCTTATCGTCCTCCATCGGGAACGGCAACGGTTGGCAAATATTATGAACGACAAGTTGTTCGGCGACGACTTCGATTTCGCCGGTTTTCATTTTCGAATTCACGGTCGCCGAGTCACGCACGACGACGGTGCCGGTGATTTGCACGACGGACTCGGATTTCAGGTGGTGCGCTTGCGCGTGAATTTCGGCGCGGCTCGGATTAAACACCGCTTGCGTGATTCCTTCGCGGTCGCGGAGATCCACAAAACGGACGCCTCCGAGGTCGCGCACGGTGTCGACCCAACCGACGAGCGTAACTTTTTTACCGGCATCGGCGACGGTCAGGCTGTTGCAATGGTGTGTGCGGAGCATTTTCGTGATTAAGAAATTTTTAAGAAAGGCGCGAAAAAATACGTTTCGCCGGCAACGAGACAAGGGAGAATTTTGCGGAATTTCCGCAAGAGCGACGGCGATACAAACCGCTACTCCTCCGGCGTCTCAAATGCCTCAAAATTATTTTCGCGCTCCGCCGCGTTCAATTTCTCGATGCGCAATTCCATTTTCTTCAAGATCTCCCGGCAATTCAGCAAATGCTTCATCCCCTCTTCGTATTTCCCCAGGAAATCCTCCAACGGCACGTCGCCGCGCTCCGCCGCTTCAACGATTTGCTCTAATTTTTCGAGCGATTTTTCAAAAGAAAGATTTTGCTTTTTGCTCACGGAATAAATGCCCCGGGGTGTTCGATTTTTCCGGCGATTCACGCCGGAATACCGGCAAGCGTAAAGGTTTTTCGTCCCGGACGGCCCGCTTTCGCCGGCAAACTCCGCCCTCGGAGCGGCAAAAACAAAAACGCCGGCAATCGTGCAAAATGCCTTGCCGTCAAAAATGTTTTCCCCTGACTCATTGCTTTCAAATTTTTCAATAAACGACCATGAACGTTTCACGCTTTGCGCTCCTTTCCTTTGCCGCCGTCGTGCTGGCCGGCTGTTCGCCGAAAAACCCGCCGTCCGGCTACGACGATGAAACCGTCAGCTTCCCGCAAGTCGCCGACGAACAAATCGTCGATGCCACGCCGACCGAATCGACGCTCCCCGCACGCGGCGCGACCGCTTCGAAAAATCAATTCGATTCCGAAACAGGCCGCTACAAAACCGTGATGGGCTCCGTCCAATTCGGATTCGACAAATACGGCGTCTCCCAAGCCGAACGCGCCAAGTTAAAATCCGTCGCCGAAAAAGCCAAAAGCACGCAAATCGTCGTCGTCGGCTACACCGACTACTTCGGCACCGATCAATACAATCTCGCGCTCTCTGATCGCCGTGCGCAAAGCGTGAAAAAATGCCTCGTCGAATTAGGCGTTCCGCCGGAAAACATCGAAACGCAAGGACGCGGAAAACAATTCGCAAAGCAAGGCGGCACGAAAGCCGAAGTCGCCGAAGACCGCCGCGCGGACATCGCCGACCTCAATGCCGGCGGAAAATAATTTCCCGCAATTTTCTTAACCCCTGATCCATTTGTCCCATGAAAAAATTCCAACTTGCACTTTTCGCACTCGCGGCAATCGCGCTCGTCGGCTGCGGCCCGAGCAACCCGCCCTCGCAATCCGACGGCTACTCGCTCGGCACGCCGGACAATTCCGGTTTGGGCGACATTAACGGCGGCTTGGCCGAGCGCGACCTCAAGGCCGGCGCCGACGCATCGCATCTCTTCAATCAAATGACCGGTCGCTACGACCCGGCATCGATTATGAGCACGATTTACTTCGGCTTCGATCAATACGGCGTGGAAAGCGGCGAGCGCGGCAAATTGTCCGCCATCGCCGACAAAGCCAAAAATACGAAACTCATCGTCGCCGGTTACACCGACCACTTCGGCACCGACCAATACAACCTCGGGCTTTCCGACAAACGCGCGCAAAGCGTGAAAGACTATCTCGTAAAACTCGGCGTTCCCGAGGACAGCATCCAAATCCAAGCCTACGGCAAGCACTACGCCAAACCCGCCGGCAGCAAATCCGAAGTGCGCGAAGACCGCCGCGTGGACGTGGTTAACGCCAATTACGGCAAATAACGAATCGCCCGATTCGGATTTCAAAAACGCTCCGGCTTCCCGGAGCGTTTTTTTGTAAAAAAATCACTCCAAAAAATCCTTCAAACCCGCCGGCAAATTCGTTTCCTTGCGCGCTTCATGAAAATTTCGCTCCAGTGGCTTGCCAACTACGTTGATCTCACCGGCATTTCGACCGAACAAATCGCGGACGCGCTCCCGATGCTCGGGCTCGAAGTCGATGCCGTCGCGAGCGCCGGA
>JAVBUU010000080.1:0-4145 GCA_031555005.1 Opitutales bacterium
GACCGCGGCGAGTTCGCTCGTGCGACCGCCGACCCAATCCCACATCGGGAAGCGCGCGATAAATTTTTGCGCGACGGCGTGTTTGTCCAAATCGCTGCCGGCACCGGTGACGGCGACGGTGTGCGCGGCGAAGCTCAGCCCGGCGGCGCGGTATTGCGCTTCGGTTTCGATCATGCCGTTGCGCGGCTCCGGCGTGCTGCCGGACTTCGACGTGACGATGCAAAGCGTTTTGCCGAGCTTGCCGGCGAGTTGCGCGAACACGTAATCGAAGCCGTCCGGATCGGTGTTATCCAAGAAAAACACGTTCAACTTATCCTTGCCGGGCTGCGACAACGCTTGCGCGGCGAGTTGCGGGCCGAGCGCGGAGCCGCCGATGCCGATGCAGAGCAAATTTTCGAATTTTCCGGCGTTGCCGGCGATTTCGCCGGAATGGATTTTTTTCGAAAAAACTTCGACGGCCTTCACCGTGTCTTCGATTTCTTTGGCGAGTGCCGGCGTCGGCGCGAGTTGCGGCGTGCGCAGCCAGTAATGGCCGACCATGCGCTTTTCGTCGGGATTGGCGATTGCGCCTTTTTCAAGCGCGGTCATCGCGTCGTAGGCTTTTTGCAAACGCGGTTCCATGACCGGTAAAAAGTCGTCCGGAAACGGCACGCGACTGATGTCGATAGCGAATCCTTCGGACTCGAACGGAATGTAATATTGTTGGAAGCGTTTGAAGTCGGACATTTGAAAAATTGAGGGGGACGATTTAAGAATTAAGAAACGAAAGCCGGTAAGCAAAAAATGCGGAAAATGCGATTTGCTTCACCGGCAAAACATCGCCGTTGACGTTTTTTGCGATAATTCCGAAATGCCGCCCATGGAAAAAAAGCACTCCGGATTCGGAATCGCCTCGTTTGTCTTATCGCTGTTTGCCGGGTTCGGCATGTTTGTCGCGATTTGCGCCGCCGGCGTGCTCGCCGCAAGAAATCCCCAAATTTTCGAGGGAACGTCGCCCGTTGCGATTTTCACCGGTTTGGCGATAATCGCCTTTGGCGCATTGGGAGTTCTGTCCTTGCTCTTCGGCATCATCGGCTGTTGTCAAAAAGGTCGCAAAAGGATCTTTGCGATACTCGGAACGGTATTTTCGGGAATGCTGATTTTCGGCACGCTCTTTTTAATGCTGCTCGGCTTGGCGGCGGGATAAATCGCGCCGGCGACACGCCGGCGCCTCAGTCTTCGTTTTCGGGTTTTCCGAATTTCGTTCCTTCCGGAAATACCGCGCCGGCCGGCAACGGCCGAACCGTGTATTCGAGCAATTTGACGGTGTTTTTATTGTTTCTCGAACCGGTCCCCATCCCGATCAGCGTGTTGCTCCAATCCGGAACAAGTCGGGAAAGATTTTTCGTCGTTCTCATTTGGACACCGTTGAGCCACAGACCGGCAACACCGTTTTTGACGATGAGTTTCAGCGCGTATTCTTCGGCGCGTTTGAAGACTTCGCCGTCCTGAGCATCCCATGAGTTACTGCTGAATATGCCGCAACGACCGCCGTCGCCGCGCCAGGTTTCCATTCGAAAATCCGTTGCGTGCTTCCTTTCGCCGGAATGGTGCAACGGCAAAAGATAAATGCCGCAATTATAGGTTTCGCTCTTGTCGGGCTCCTGCGTGAATCGTGCGGTAATTTCAAAATCACCGTCGGGTATTTTGCTTAACACCACGTTGGTGACGATATCGGAGGCGCGGTGCGCCAAGGTCGGCACGCCGTCTTTCAAAGTCAAATCGTTCAAATCGCGCCCGGAAGCCCCAAACCACGCCGGAAAATACTCGGGCTTTGCCAAATCAACCGCTTCGTTGCCGGCAAGTTTTTCTTCGATTTGAGCACCGAGCGCGAGAGCCCGGCAGAATTTTTTCGCCTGCGGCGTTTTTGTTTTTTCTTCCGCTTCCTCAAATTTCTTGGCTGCCGCGCTCCGACGTTTTTCAGCCCAAAGCGCGCGTCCTGCCTCGTATTCCGTTGCGCCGGCTTCGGTGAGCATCGCGACTTCGGCCTGCAAAAACAGCGTCGTGACATGCATCGCCTTCCGCAGCGAATCGTCCGGCACCTGAACGTTCCACCCCGCCGCGTCGAGCGATTTGCGCGCCGCCGATTTTTACGGGATCAGCAGCAGCGACTTCCTCGACCCCGTAGGGATTTTGAACATACGGAACGGCGGCAACAGGAGTAACCGAGAGCACGCAACCGAGAAACACACCGACAACGAGAGTTTTCATTAACACACAATCGCCGCAAAAACCCGGCACCGGCAAGCCGTAATAAACAAAACCGCCTCGGAGAAATTTTCTCGCGAGGCGGTTTTGTTTTACCGGCAGGTTTTGCCGGTCGTGTATCCGAATCAGTCTTTTTTCGGCGCGCGTTTTTTGTATTCGCGCTTCGGTTTGCGTTCGCCGTCGTCGTCTGCGGTTTCTTCGGCCGGCGCGGTTTCGATCGGATTTTCCGAGACCACTTCGAATTCGAGTTCGTGCGTGATTTCGTGGTGCAATTTGATGTGCGCGGTGTGCTTGCCGAGGCCTTTGACGCTGCCGTGCGGGAGGTGGATTTTTTTGCGGTCGAGCTCAACGCCGGCTTCTTTGAGTTTTTCGGCGACGTCGGCGACGGTGACCGCGCCGAACATTTTGCCGCCTTCGCCGGTCTTGACGGCGAAAACAATGCTGACGCCGGCGAGTTGCGCGGCGAGGCCTTGTGCGGTTTCAATTTCTTTGGCTTCGCGGGCGGAGCGTGCTTTTTTGAGCGACTCGACGTGCTTGCGGTTGGCGCGATTGACCGGGAGCGCGACGCCTTGCGGGAGCAGGAAGTTGCGGGCAAAGCCGGCGCGGACTTTTACCTGATCGCCTTCGGCGCCGAGGTTTTCCACGGGTTTAAGGAGGAGGACTTCTGTGAGTGCCATTGTCGTGTGTGTGTTTTGAATTTCGATTGTTATTTACTGTCTTGAACGTTGCCGCCGGTATTTCGTCGTGTCCGGTTGCCGGCGGCTTTTCTTGGTTTCAAGCGAGATGCTTAAAACGGTACGTCTTCGTCCATACCGGCGTCGGATTGCGGCGCGGCGGGACGTTGTTGTTGCGCCGGGCGCGGGGCTGCCGCCGGAGCGGAGCGACGCGGCGGCGCGCTTTGATCATATTCGTTGCCGGAGCCGCCGGCGGCATTATCGCCGCGACCGCCCAGGAACGTAAAGCTTTCGAGGACGACGCCGAGGCGGCTGCGTTTTTCGCCGCTGTTCTTGTCGTCCCACTGGTCGAGTTTCAGCCGGCCTTCGACGAGGATTCCGCTGCCTTTGGTGCAGTATTTCGAAATCGTTTCCGCGGGCTTGCCGAAGCTGTCGATGTCCACGAACAAGACTTCTTCGCGAAGCTCGCCGTCTTTGCCGGTAAACTTGCGGTTTACGGCAAGACCGAATTTCGCAACCGTCATGCCGCTCGGAAGCGTCCGCAATTCGGGATCTCGGGTGAGATTCCCGGCGAGGATCACTTTGTTGTAGGAAGCCATGGTTCGCGGGGCTCGGCGTTAGACCGTTTGGATGAGGAGGCGTTTGAGGGTGCGGTCCAGGCGAAGTTTTTCGCGGAACGCCGCCGGTGCGCTGCCGGGCGCTTCGAACAAGATGCGGATGTAAATTCCGTTCGGGTTCTTGCGGTCGGTCACGCGAACAAATTCCTTTTGTCCGAGCGAGGCTTCGCCGGTGATTTTCGCGTCGACGCTTTCGAGGGTCTTTTTGAGACGGGCGATGACGTTTTCGACGGACTCGTCGGTGCCGCGCAGATCGAGGATGATGGTGGCGCGGTAGGTGTTCATGGTTTGAGTTGCGGTCATGTTGACGTTTTTTTGTTGATAAGGTTTTGGGCGGCGGCGACCCCTCGCGTTAAAAAGAGGTCGATGCCTTGGATGTAAAAAGGAAGTTTTTCGGAGAAAATTGCTTGTTCTTCGGGAGTGAGCCGCCCGAGGACGTGATCGGCGAGATCCTGCCCCGGAAAACGCTTCGGTCCGATGCCGATTCGAAAACGGGCAAAAGCGTTGGGCGCGTGCTCCAGCAGGCTTGCGACGCCGTTATGGCCGCCGGCGCTGCCGCCGGTCGAAAGCTTCACCGCGCCCGGTTCCAGCGTAATGTCGTCGTAAA